>NZ_FYDY01000002.1:63734-170085 GCF_900187435.1 Pseudomonas sp. Irchel s3b5 | reverse complement strand
ACCACATTTGTGGCGAGGGAGCTTGCTCCCGCTGGGTTGCGAAGCGGCCCCCGCTTTTCTTCAGTGAGATAGTGCAGGCAGGTTTTGCGACGGCTATGCCGCCGAACGGGAGCAAGCTCCCTCGCCACAGGGGCGGTGTTAGCTCCTGAGTTAGCGTCTGCCAATGGTTCAGTGCGCTGTATGTGTTGTTGCGCTAATTGAGCCAGCCGACATTTGTGGCGAGGGAGCTTGCTCCCGCTGGGTTGCGAAGCGGCCCCGTTTTTTTTCAGTGAGATAGTGCAGGCAGGTTTTGCGACGGCTATGCCGCCGAACGGGAGCAAGCTCCCTCGCCACAGGGGCGGTGTTAGCTACTGAGTTGGCGTCTGCCAATGATTCAGTGCGCTGTATGTGTTGTTACGCTAATTGAGCCAGCCCACATTTGTGGCGAGGGAGCTTGCTCCCGCTGGGTTGCGAAGCGGCCCCCGCTTTTCTTCAGTGAGATAGTGCAGGCAGGTTTTGCGACGGCTATGCCGCCGAACGGGAGCAAGCTCCCTCGCCACAGGGGCGGTGTTTAGTCACAGTTTCAGCCAGCATCAACCCGACTCAGTTGTCAGGGCATGCTGAGAGTAATCAGGTAATTCCCGGACTGAACGGGCGCGCCAGTGTCATCCACCAATGCATACTGCTGATCGAAGTAGCGACTTTTGCGCTCCTTTTCAGCGAGGAGTTTGACCTTGACGCCCGTTGGGTTCAGCGAGCTGACGCCCACCGTTGGCGTAATGGACTTTGCACTGAATGCCATCGTGCGACTCTGGACCGGGCATCCATAGAGCTCAAATGTCGCCGCCGTCCCCATGTTTGGCTGGCAACCCGATTCGACAATACTGCCCTGAAACGAAATCGTGCTCGACGCGGCCAGGCAAGCGCCATTGAGTGCGAATAAAAGACTGAAGCCCACTGTCAGATGTTTGCTGTTCATGCCTCACGCTCCTTGAGTTGTAACCTTTACGTCGTCCATGAAGGGTAGAAGCTTGAGGCGTTTCTTGTATCGTGGTGTATCAAGACGCGAAATTTTTCATACAGTCATACAAAACCAGCACTTCACGGATACAGCCCGGATACACCGCTGGGGCCAAATGGACCTGCCAAAGCGAGAGGCACTTCGCACCTCGCAGTTTCCTGTCCGAGGGTGAGGTGTACACGTTCCTCACCCACCAATTCACCGCCAACGGCAAGAAAGTGCCGACCGAGCTGTTCACCAGGTTGAGCCAGGCTAAAGACTGATCGGCCGCAAACAAAAAAACCTTCCTGTGTTGAAACGCAGGAAGGTTTTTTTGCGTGGGCAGTGAACGTCAGCTTCGGGTCCAGAGTGTGTAAAAACAGACGGTGCGGCCAGCCAACACCCCATTCAATCGGCATGAAAATGACTGGCGAATCACCAAAAGTTTACCCATTTCAATAGATTTCCCGAAAAGTGCGTGAGCAAACCAGTGACGGTAAAACTCAAGCTCAACTTTCAAACCAGGCCGTGATGCGGGCTGGCAACTGCCTCCATCGGGACGACAAACTCAGCACATCTGCCGCCCTGAAGCCCAACGCGAACCGAACTGAAAGGAACCCACACCGATCCATTCCAGAGCGGCGCGCTGTAACACCAAGGAGTCTGATTATGAACAAACGGTCCCCGTCGATGTCTTTTGCGCTGTTGTTGGTCGTGAAGTGATGCCCGTTCAAGCACGTGTGGGTGCGCTGGCGAAGACTCAATGAGCCCTTACGGAGGACGTATGAAGAGAACACAAAAAAGATATGGCCTATTCATTGCCATTGCGGCCTTGCTTCTCGGCCTCGCCTGCTTCGGGCTGTTCGAAGTGCTTGGCAGCTCCATCGCCCCGGACGGACGCCTCCACGAACCTTTTGCGCTGCTGCCGTTGGGTTGGGCGCTCATCACACTCGGCATAGCGGGATTGGGCGCCAGCCTGTTCCGCCGTGGCTTGCGTAAATCTGAAACTCACTAAACGAGGTCTAACGAGTATGAATAAATCATATCTTTCCTTTTCTCTGGCGCTGCTGCTGACCATGGGCGTGATATCTGCACACGCCAAGGATTTGGCCACGATCCAATCGCCTGCGTCGGGCGTGCTCTGCGACCGCTACCTGTGTGCCAATGACAAAGGGATTTCCCGCGAGCTAACGGAAAAGTATCTAGGCAAGAAGGCTGCTGCGAACGAGGTGTTCACATCGAGTGACGTTGATTTGACCGAGTTCACCTTTGCCAACGGGACTTTCTGCGACGTGAAGGAGCGGCTATGTCGTGAAGATCGCTACTACGGCGCGAACGGCCAGCGAACCGGAGCTGTCTCCAAAAAATACACTAAGTTACTGTTTGGCGAATAAGCAAAAGGTGGCGTTTCATCCGTATAGCCACTGCCGGCCGTATTAACCAACTGACAGTACGACACAACCTGGGCATTACTAAAGGCTGCAAGGCGCAGTGATTTTTTCCTCGGTTCAAAACCATTCGATCGGTTCGAAACACCTGGGTTTACCCCTGCAACTGATGAACAACAGGGTAGGCATAGCGCCGTACGCCCCGAGACTTTAACGGCGTGCCGATGCTCTGTAACCGTCTGGCCTCCACTTGAGTCATTATCAAGCCTTAACCCAGCGCTGGCGACTCCAGCTACTCAACCCATCAACGGCAAACACCAACAGCAACATGGCCAGAATCACTGTGCTGGCCTGGGCTTCCTGGAACAGGCTGAGGCTCACATAGAGCATTTGCCCCAAACCGCCGGCACCGACGAAGCCGAGCACGCTGGCCATGCGGATGTTGTTTTCCCAGCGGTACAGGATGTACGCCAGCAGCTGTGGAAACAGGTTGGGCAGGGTGCCGTAGCAGAAGGCCGAGACGACGTTGCCGCCCTGTAAGCGAATGGCCTCGGCTGGCTCTGGCGGGGTGTTTTCCAGCGCTTCGGCGAACAGGCGGCCAAGCACGCCAGTGGTGTGCATGGCCAAGGCCAGGGTGCCGGCGTTCGGGCCGAGACCGGCCGCCAGCACCATCAACGCGGCCCACACCAGTTCAGGAATGGCGCGCAGGGCATTGAGCACGATGCGCGACGCGCTCTGCAATGGCCAACCGAAACGCCCGGCCGCGGGCAGCGCCAACACCAGGCCGAACACTGCCGCGAGCAGGGTGCCCAGGGCCGACATGGCCAGGGTTTCCAAGGCGCCGCGAGTGATGGCTTGCAGATGGCCGGCGCTCAGGTCCGGGCTGAGAAAGCGCAACACGTACGCGCCCATTTGCTTGAGGTTGCCGCTGCCCGCCAGTTCACCCAGGTCGAGACCCAGATAGCTGAACGAGGCGACGGCCGCTGCGACGATCAGGGCGATCAGCATCAGGTTGATCAGACGATTCATGCGAACCTCCAGCGCAGCAGGCGGCTGATCTGATCAGCGAACAACACCAGCACAAAGAACGTCAGCAACATGCTCGCCACTTCACCGCCGGCGAACATGCGCAACGACAAATCGATCTGCTGACCCAGGCCACCGGCGCCGACGAAACCCATCACCACCGAAGCGCGGATCGCGCATTCCCAGCGGTACACCGTGTACGACAGCAGTTCCGCCGCGACATTGGGCAGGATGCCGTAGCAGAACGCCGCCAACCGGCTGCTGCCCGCTTGCAGCAGCGCATGGGCGGGGCGCTGATCGACCGATTCGAAAATTTCCGCGTAGACCTTGCCGAGCATGCCGCTGTAGGTAATGGCGATGGCCAGCACCCCAGCCGTTGGCCCAAGGCCGACCGCACGGACAAACAGCAGCGCCCAGACGATTTCCGGCACGCTGCGCAGGAAGATCAACAGCCCGCGTACCGGCCAGCGCAACAGTCGGCCGAGCAGACTCGGGCGTCCACCACGAGAGGCAGCCGTGAGCGACAACGCTCGACTGGCCAGCAAGCTCGCAGGTACGGCCAACAGCAAGGCCAGGGCCATGCCGGCGGTGGCGATGGCCAATGTCTGCAAGGTGGCTTGCCACAGCAGTTGCAGGAACTCTTCGTCGTGGGCGGGGGGCCAGAAGGCTGAAACAAAACGGCCCATCTCGCTCTGGCTGTCAGCCATGAACAGCACGCCCAGGTCCAGCTCGCTGAAACGGATGCCCGGCCACAGCAGGGCAATCGCCAACAGACTGAGCAGCAGGCGAGGCCGGAGGGCAGGATCTCGTGAGTCGCGCTTCAGCATCGGGGAATCTGCACACTCAAGGGCGCCACGGGAACGGGCGGGGATTGCAGTTGCTCGTTGGCGTAGAGCCCGTCGAGCAGATTGTTATCGACGTCGCTGGCGGGCAGATCGAAGAAGACCTGGCCGTCGCGCAAACCGATGATCCGTGAGAAGTGCGACAGGGCCAGGTCCACCGCATGCAGGCTGGCGACCAGTGTCACTTGGTGTTCCTTCGCATGACGGCAGAGGGTCGACAGCGTGTGCCCGGCCAGGACTGGGTCCATCGCCGAGACCGGTTCATCGGCCAGCAACACCTCGGGCGCCTGATACAGCACTCGGGCAATGCCCACACGTTGCAGTTGGCCACCGGAGAGTTGCTGGCACTGGGCGAACAGTTTGTCACCCAAGTCCAGCCGGGCGAGCGCTGCCCGTGCACCGGGAACATCCAGCGGATGCACCAGGTTCAGCAGGCTTTTGGCGAAGCCCCACTGCCCGAGCTTGCCGGCCAGCACCGCCGTAATCACACGCTGGCGCGGGGGCAGCGGTGGCGCTTGATGCACCAGGCCGATCCGAGCACGCAAGCGCTGACGCTGACGGGCGCTGAGTTGCCAGGCGTGTTCACCAAGCACCTCGACTGCGCCGCTGCCCGGGCGCAGGGCGGTCGCCAACAGGTTGAGCAGGCTCGACTTGCCGGCGCCGGACGGGCCGATAATCGCGACCTGCTCACCGGCGCCGATGTGCAGGTCGACGTTATGCAGCGCACGCACGCCATTGGCGTGCGTGAGGCTGACCTGAGTCAGATGCAAGGTCATTTCAGCAGGTCGGCGGCGCGTGCGGCTTCCTCGATGCCCTTGTAGTTTTCAGGCTTGGTTTCGATGAAGCGGCTGGCGGCCTGCAAATCCAGAATCGCTTTTTGCTCCGGATTGGCCGGGTCCAGCGCCAGGAACGCCGCTTTGATCTTGGCGGCAAGGGCCGGGTCGAGCGTACCGCGCACGGTCCAGTTGTAATCGAAGTAGGCCGGTGTGGTGGCGAAGACCTTGACCTTGTCGGTGTCGACCTTGCCGGCCTTGACCAGTTTTTCCCAGACGCTGGCGTTGAGTACGCCGGCATCGACTTTACCGGCCTGAACCCAGGCAACCGTGGCGTCATGAGCGCCCGAGTAACCCACGCGGCTGAAATAGGTTTCCGGCGTGATGCCGTCCTTGATCATGAAATAGCGCGGCATCAGGCTGCCGGACGTGGACGATACCGAACCGAACGCGAAGGACTTGCCCTTCAAGTCGGCCAGGGATTTGACGTTCGGGTCGGCAGTGATGAATTTGCTGGTGAACTGGGCGTCTTGCTCACGCTGAACCAGCGGAATGGCGTTGCCGGTTTTCAGACGCGCCTGCACGAAGGTGAAACCACCCAGCCAGGCCATGTCGATGCGGTCAGTGGCCAACGCTTCGACCACGGCCGGGTAGTCGGACACCGGGACGAATTCGACCTTCATGCCCAGCTGTTTTTCCAGGTATTCGCCGAGGGGCTTGAATTTGCGCAGCAGTTCGGTGGGGGCTTCGTCAGGAATCGCGCTGACTTTAAGAGTGTCGGCAGCCTGTGCCAGCAGGGTAGAAAGGGACAAGGTCAGGCCGACGGCCAATGCCAGGGTACGTTTGAGCATGAAGTTCTCCGGTTCAATAGCGGAAAAATGTCGATGCGCCCCGCACAAGCTGATTGCTGCACGACGCTCCGTGAGGTTAGACGAAAACGCCGCGATTATAGGGACTCTTGCGTGCTTGACCAGCGTCGCAGCAGGACGCAGGGCTAAAAAGACGTGTAGGAGCAAGCTTGCTCGCGATGACGGTGTGTCAGTCAGTATCCACATCGACTGATTTACCGCTATCGCGAGCAGGCTCGCTCCTACAGGGGGGCTTTGGTGAACATCACATTTGGGTATGACAGAAATTCAAAACTGTAGGAGCGAGCTTGCTCGCGATGACGGTGTGCCTGTCGGCATCAGTATCGACTGTTCTACCGCTATCGCGAGCAGGCTCGCTCCTACAGTGGGGTTACATCCGCGCCAATGCCTGGGCCAGATCAGCCCGCAGATCGTCCACATCCTCAACCCCCACCGACAACCGCACCAACCCGTCGCCAATCCCCAGTTCGGCGCGGGTGGCGGGTGGAATGGTGGCGTGGGTCATGATCGCCGGGTGTTCGATCAGGCTTTCGACGCCGCCCAGGCTTTCGGCCAAAGCGAAAATCTGCACGCTCTCGAGGAAGCGCTTGGCGCCGGCCAGGTCGCTGTTGAGGTCGAGGGAGATCATCCCGCCGAAACCGCGCATTTGCCGTTGCGCCAGTTCGTGTTGCGGGTGCGAGGGCAGGCCGGGGTAGTAGACCCGTGAGACTTGCGGCTGACGCTCCAGCCATTGCGCCAGCTCCTGCGCGTTGCTGCAGTGACGCTCCATGCGCAAGGCCAGGGTTTTCACCCCGCGCAGGGTGAGGAACGCGTCGAACGGCCCGGCAATGGCGCCGACCGCGTTTTGCAGGAAACCCAGTCGCTCGGCCAGTTCGGCGTTTTGCCCGACCACCGCAATGCCGCCGATCACGTCGGAGTGGCCGTTGAGGTATTTGGTGGTCGAGTGCAGCACGATGTCGAAGCCCAGCTCCAGCGGGCGCTGGATCCACGGGCTGGCGAAGGTGTTATCGGCCACGCAGATGATGCCGCGGTCGCGGCAAGTGCGGGCGATGGCGGCGAGATCGGTGAGGCGCAACAACGGGTTGCTCGGGGTCTCGACCATGACCATCCGCGTATCGTCCTGCAACGCTGCTTCGAACGCGCCGAGGTCGGTCAGGTCGACGAAGCTGAAACGGTGCCCGGCGCTGCGTTGGCGCACCTTGTCGAACAGGCGGAAAGTCCCGCCATACAGGTCGTTGCCGGACACGACATGTGAGCCGGCATCGAGCAGTTCAAGCACCGTGGAAATGGTCGCCAGCCCCGAAGCAAAGGCAAACCCCTGCGTGCCGCCTTCAAGATCCGCCACACAACGCTCCAGTGCCCAACGCGTCGGGTTGTGCGAGCGCCCATAGTCGAGGCCCTTGTGCACGCCGGGGCTCTGCTGCAAATACGTGGAGTTGGCGTAGATCGGCGGCATCAACGCCCCGGTCGACGGGTCCGGCGCTTGCCCGGCATGGATCACCCGGGTGGCGAAGCCCTGTGCCGGGGCGTTTTTATCCTGTTGACTCATGGCAGGGATCTCCGCAAATGGTTGAGCATGTCGGTTCGGGTGATCAGGCCGTGGAAGCCCGAAGCGTCCTTGATGATCGCCACCAGCCCGCGGCCGAGTTCGGCCTCCAGTTCCGCCAATGTGGCGTCGGGCGCCAGGGTTTGCAGTTTGTCGGTCATGGCGCTGGAGACGGTTTTGCGGAAATGCGCGGCGTCTTCGTGAACGCCCAACAGAATGTCGGATTCGTCGATCACGCCAACCAGTTGCTGCCCGTTCACCAGCACCGGCAATTGCGACACATCGGCCAGGCGCATGCGCTGGAACGCGGTCAACAGCGTGTCATCGGGGCCGACGCTGATCACCCGGCCGTCCTCGAAGCGCCTCGCGACCACGTCGCGCAAGTCGCCGTAGTGCTTGCGTTGCAACAGGCCCTGATCGTTCATCCACTGGTCGTTGTAGACCTTCGACAGGTAACGCGTACCGGTGTCGCACACGAAACTGACCACCCGTTTCGGTTCGGTCTGTTCGCGGCAATAACGCAGCGCCGCCGCCAGCAAGGTACCGGTCGACGAGCCGCCGAGAATCCCTTCGGCACGCAGCAGTTGGCGGGCGTGATCGAAGCTTTCTTCGTCGCTGATCGAATAGGCGTGACGCACGCTGGACAGGTCGGCAATCGACGGGATGAAGTCTTCGCCAATGCCCTCAACCGCCCACGAACCGGGCGTGCCAAGGGTGCCGCTGCGGCTGTATTCGGCCATCACCGAACCGATCGGGTCGGCCAGCACCATTTCCAGGTCCGGTTGCACGCGTTTGAAGAAACGGGTCAGCCCCGTGAGGGTACCTGCCGAGCCAACGCCGACGACGATGGCGTCCACATCATGCTGGGTTTGCGCCCAGATCTCCGGCGCGGTGCTGCATTCGTGGGCCAGCGGGTTGGCGGGGTTGTTGAACTGATCGGCGAAGAACGCATCGGGAATTTCCGCCGCCAGCCGCGCGGCGACGTCCTGGTAGTACTCGGGATGGCCCTTGCCGACATCGGAACGGGTGATGTGCACCTCGGCCCCCATGGCTTTGAGGTGCAAGACCTTCTCGGTGGACATTTTGTCCGGCACCACCAACACCACGCGGTAGCCCTTGGCGCGACCGACCAACGCCAGGCCCAGCCCGGTGTTGCCGGCAGTGGCTTCAACAATGGTGCCGCCGGGCTTGAGGCGGCCATCGCGTTCGGCGGCATCGATCATGGCCAGGCCGATACGGTCCTTGATCGAACCGCCGGGGTTCTGGGATTCGAGTTTGAGAAACAGCGTGCAGGGACCGGTATCGAAACGGCTGACACGCACCAGTGGCGTGTTGCCGATCAGTTCGAGCACGGCGGGGCGAGAGTTGTCAGGCATGTCGTCACTTCCTTGCGCAAATTCGCACTGGGTGGACATCGACCGGCGCTGTGCCATCAGGCGTCAATCGCCAGCATTGCATCGCTAGGACCATAGGCCGGGATCAGCCCACCCGCAACCTTGCACAGCCGACCGGTTGCCTCGACGCTTTTTCCTCGCCAGCGACCACAAAAAACATAATTTCGCTAATCCCCGGCTCCGAACAGAATGCGACCAACACCCTCACACCGATAGCCGCAGCAGAAGAACAACAGTGATCAGAATCGAGGCGGCAGCCATGACCGACCTGAATCAAACCACCTTTCAGAAGTGCACAGCCATGACAGTAGACAAGACCGAAATTGATACGCTTGTAGTGGGTGCCGGCCAGGCCGGCGTGGCCGTGAGTGAACACCTGAGCAAACTCGGTGTGCCGCACCTCGTTCTGGAGCGCCATCGTATCGCCGAAGCCTGGCGCACGGGTCGCTGGGATTCGCTGGTGGCCAACGGCCCTGCATGGCACGACCGCTTTCCGGGGCTGGAATTCGAGGGTCTGGACCCGGATGCCTTCGCCGGCAAAGAGCAGGTGGCTGAGTACTTCGAAGCCTATGCCCGCCAGTTCAACGCGCCGATCCGCACCGGCGTGGACGTGAAGAAAGTCGAGCGCAACGCCGATCGTCCAGGCTTCACCGTTGAAACGTCCGATGGCGTGATCGAAGCCCGACATGTGGTGGTCGCCACCGGTCCGTTCCAGCGTCCTGCCATTCCGCCGATTGCTCCCGAAATCGCCGGCATCACCCAGATTCACTCCGCTCAGTACTACAATCCGCAGCAACTCGCCGAGGGCGCAGTGCTGGTGGTCGGCGCCGGTTCTTCAGGCGTGCAGATTGCCGATGAATTGCAACGATCCGGCAAGCAGGTCTACCTGTCGGTGGGCGCCCATGATCGTCCGCCGCGTGCCTACCGCAACCGCGATTTCTGCTGGTGGCTGGGCGTGCTGGGGGAGTGGGATGCCGAAGCCATGCAGCCCGGCAAAGAACACGTGACCATTGCCGTAAGCGGTGCCCGTGGCGGTCACACCGTGGACTTCCGCCGCCTGGCGCATCAGGGCATGACGCTGGTCGGCCTGACCCAGTCGTTCGACGGCGCTGTGGTGAGTTTCGAAGACAACCTCGCCGACAACATCCGTCGTGGCGATGAAAATTACCTCGCACTGCTCGACAAGGCTGACGCTTATATCCAGCGCAACGGTCTGGACCTGCCACTGGAACCCGAAGCCCGCGCCATGCTGGCGGATCCGGACTGCGTCACCAACCCGATCCTTGAATTGGATCTGCTCAAGGCCGGCGTCACCACGATCATCTGGGCCACCGGTTTTTCCACCGATTACAGCTGGCTGAAGGTCGATGCCTTCAAGGACAACGGCAAACCGCAGCACCAGCGTGGCGTGTCGGCCGAGCCGGGGGTGTATTTCGTCGGGTTGCCTTGGCAGTCCCGCCGCGGCTCCGCGTTCATCTGGGGCGTTTGGCACGACGCCAAGCACATCGCCGATCACATCGTTAAACAGCACACCTATCTCAACTATCGGGATGCGACCCAGCGAGAAGCCGAAGCCGCCCGTGCACCTCTTCAGAAAGCCAGCCTCATGGGAGTCCGTTGATGCCTACTCATACCCGCATCCGCATGTTCAACACCAAAGACACCTACCCGAACCAGTCGCTGGACAACGATTTGTGCCAGGCCGTGCGCGCCGGCAACACGGTGTATGTGCGTGGTCAGGTTGGCACCGATTTCAACGGTCAGTTGGTCGGCCTCGGCGATCCGCGCGCCCAGGCCGAGCAGGCCATGCGCAACGTCAAGCAATTGCTGGAAGAGGCGGGCAGCGACCTGAGCCACATCGTCAAGACCACCACTTACCTGATCGACCCGCGCTACCGCGAACCGGTGTACCAGGAAGTCGGCAAGTGGCTCAAAGGCGTGTTCCCGATTTCCACCGGGCTGGTGGTCAGCGCCCTTGGCCAGCCGCAGTGGCTGATGGAAATCGACGTGATCGCTGTCATCCCTGAATAAGGAATTCGCCATGACTTTTTCCATCGTGGGTCGCTGCCCCGAGACCGGGCAGCTGGGCATTGCCATCAGTTCGTCGAGTATCGCCGTCGGTGCGCGTTGCCCGTGGTTGCGGGCCGGTGTCGGCGCGGTGTCGAGCCAGAACATCACGCTGCCGGCCCTCGGCCCGCAGGTCCTCGATGAACTGGCCAACGGCTCGGCGCCGCCTCAGGCGCTGGACCACTCGTTGACCCGTAACGGCTACAGCCAGTATCGGCAGGTGGCGGTGGTCGATGCCCAGGGTCGCACGGCGGTGTTCAGTGGCAACCATGCACTGGGCATCAACAACGCCGTGGCCGGTGATCAATGCGTGGCAGCCGGAAACTTGCTGGCCAACAGCGGGGTGATCGAAGCCATGGTCGCGGCGTTCGAAAGGAGCGAAGGGTGCCTCGCGACTCGCTTGATGAGCGCCCTGCAGGCCGGACAAGACGCTGGCGGTGAAGCGGGCGAGGTGCACTCGGCGGCCATGTCGGTGGTCGGTGACCTGACCTGGCCGATCGTCGACCTGCGGGTGGACTGGGCCGAAGAAAATCCGATCGGCGAGTTGGGCAAACTGTGGCAAGCCTACGAACCGCAACTTCAGGATTACCTGACACGCGCCCTCAACCCGTCCCTGGCGCCTGCGTATGGAGTGCCCGGCGATGAGTGAGTTGCGTAGCCGCGCCCTGCTCGAAACGTTGATCGGGTTTGCCACGGTCAGCCGTGATTCGAACCTGGCGCTGATCGAGTTCGTGCGCGACTACCTGCACGGCCTCGGCGTGGAGTGCGAACTGATCTACAACGCCGAGCGGACCAAGGCCAATCTGTTGGCTACGGTCGGTCCGCGTGTGGCGGGCGGTATCGTGCTGTCGGGGCACACCGACGTGGTGCCGGTGGACGGTCAGGCGTGGACGGTCGAACCGTTCTGCCTGAGTGAAACGGACGGCAAGCTGTACGGGCGTGGCACGGCGGACATGAAAGGTTATCTGGCCTGTGTTTTGGCGGCGGTGCCGGTGTTTCTTTCCAGCCCTTTGAAGCGCCCGGTACATCTGGCGTTTTCCTATGACGAAGAGGTCGGTTGCCTCGGCGTTCGCGGCTTGCTGGAGGTTTTACCCCGACGTATTCCGGCACCCGCGCTGTGCCTGATCGGCGAACCCACCGAACTCAAACCGGTGCTAGGCCATAAAGGCAAACTGGCAATGCGTTGCCACGTCCACGGTGCGCCGTGCCATTCGGCCTACGCGCCTTATGGAGTGAACGCCATCGAGCAGGCTGCACGGCTGATCGGTCGGTTGGGTGAAATCGGCGCGACCCTGGCCCGGCCACAAATGCATGACCATCGCTTCGATCCGGCGTTCTCGACCGTGCAGGTCGGGGTCATTCAGGGCGGCACGGCGCTGAACATCGTTCCCGCCGATTGCCGTTTCGATTTCGAGATCCGCGCCTTGCCGGACTTCGCCCCGCAAGTGGTCGTCGATGAACTGAAGGACTACGCCGAGCAGGCATTGCTTCCGGCCATGCAGGCTGTGGACTCCAATACCGGTATTCGCTTTGAAAAAATCTGCGCCTATCCCGGCCTGGCGACACCCGCCGACAGCGCGGCTGCCCGGCTGATTACCGAGCTGTGCGGCAGTGACGAATTCAGTACCGTGGCCTTTGGGACGGAAGGCGGGCTGTTCGATCAGGCCGGCATTCCATCGGTGGTCTGCGGTCCGGGCAGCATGGATCAGGGGCACAAGCCTGATGAATTTGTCAGCGTCGAACAGATGGCGGCCTGTGACCGCCTGATGGATCGCCTGGCGGCGTATTTGAGTGAGCAAAACGACTGATAACAACGCTTCAACGCCTGGGCTGCGCCGCATAACCCCTGTAGGAGCGGGCTTGCCCGCGATGAGGCCATCAGCTCCAGCATCTTCGCGGGCAGGTCCACCGCCATCGCTAGCAGGCTAGCTCCCACAGTTGATCTCCGCATGCCGTAGATCCCCTGTAGGAGCGGGCTTGCCCGCGATGAGGCCATCAGCTCCAGCATCTTCGCGGGCAGGTCCACCGCCATCGCTAGCAGGCTAGCTCCCACAGTTGATCTCCGCATGCCGTAGATCCCCTGTAGGAGCGGGCTTGCCCGCGATGAGGCCATCAGCTCCAACATCTTCGTGGACTGATACACCGCCATCGCGAGCAAGCTCGCTCCTACAGTTGATCGTCGGATGCCATAAATCCCCTGTAGGAGCGGGCTTGCCCGCGATGAGGCCATCAGCTCCAGCATCTTCGTGGGCAGGTCCACCGCCATCGCTAGCAGGCTAGCTCCCACAGTTGATCTCCGCATGCCGTAGATCCCCTGTAGGAGCGGGCTTGCCCGCGATGAGGCCATCAGCTCCAACATCTTCGTGGACTGATACACCGCCATCGCGGGCAGGCCCATTCCCACCCAGCGGTTTCGGTGCCGGATCCATCAATCGGATTGAATTGTGGCAAGTCAGGATGGCCGTTTGTCGGGCGTATGGTTATGCTCAACGCGTTTTCCATTTGCCAATGATTAACAACCACAGTGAAACCATGAGCCAATCCGAGACGCGTGCGACTGTTCTAGCGCTGTATCCAGAAGACTCCCGCGAGGCGGCGGCATTGCTCAAGCAGGCAGTGCCGCTGATGGTTCGTCACAATATTCCGCCCAACCCGGTGCATTACGCGCTTTGGTACACCTACAGCAAAGGCCAGGAGCCGGAGCTCAATCGCCATCTGGACCGGGTGGTCAACGATTTCGACTATTTCCCGCCGGAATCCGCTACCAAGCTGTTTCGTGAATACATCATCCGCGACGAACTGGCGGACGCCCGCTCCGGGCAGCAGGAAGCGATCAATCTGGTCGACGACATGGAGCGTGATGTATCCCGAAGCGTAAAGGGCAGCCGTCACTTTCAGGCCAGCCTTGACCAATACCTGCAAATGCTTGAAGAGCCAGCCAGCGAGCGCTTGCCGAGCATCCTGATCCAGTTGCAACAGAGCACTCGACTCATGCAGGGCCAGCAAGAGCACTTCCTCACGCAATTGCAGTCTGCGCAGCATGAAATCAAAACCCTGCGCGACAAGCTCGAACGTGCGCAACTGGCGGCGACGCTGGATGGCCTGACCGAACTGTTCAACCGCACCACGTTCAACCGCAAGCTGGAGCAGGCATTCAGCAACGCGCCGAAGGGCGTTGCGCTGGTCATACTGGATATCGACCACTTCAAGCAGTTCAACGATCAGTACGGCCATCCGCTGGGCGACCGTGTTCTGCAGCATGTCGCCCAGGTGCTGCGCGATTCACTGCCAGCCGAGGCGATTGCGGCGCGGTACGGTGGAGAGGAGTTCTGCGTGGTGCTCAAGGACTGTCCGGATCAGGACAGCGCGGCGGCTTTCGCCGAGCGGTTGCGCTTGAAGATCCAGTCGCTGCGGGTCAAGGCCCGAGGCACCGACACCGTGCTGGACACCATCACCGCGTCATTCGGCGTGGCCCACGCTCAACCCGGCGACACCCCGGAAAGCCTGCTGACCCGCGCCGATGATGCGCTGTACCAGGCCAAGCGCAACGGGCGCAATCAAGTACGCCACTAGCCTGACTGACCCGTTACCCGAGAATGAAATACACCTTGCGCACAGGCGTGAGGTTTTCCCACATGCCATTGAAACCACTGGCAACCACAAACGAATCGCCTGCTGTGAAGGTGCGGCTGACACCCTCGGTGTCGGTCAGGCGCACCGTGCCTTCGAGAATATGGCAGAGCTCGTCGTAATCGCACTGACAACGCTCCAGATGCGGCCCGGCCTCCCAGATGCCGGCGACCGC
This sequence comes from Pseudomonas sp. Irchel s3b5, assembly GCF_900187435.1. Classification (NCBI taxonomy): domain Bacteria; kingdom Pseudomonadati; phylum Pseudomonadota; class Gammaproteobacteria; order Pseudomonadales; family Pseudomonadaceae; genus Pseudomonas; species Pseudomonas sp. Irchel s3b5. The sequence continues at coordinate 155,396 of NZ_FYDY01000002.1, read as the reverse complement.
GTTTTTATCAGGTCGAACAAAATGCCGCCAACTGCTGCTGCGATAAGGTGCATCGACCACGGCCGGGTCGTTGATCTCGGTTTCACGGGGCGCAAGGTCACGGTTGGCGAAGTCGATGACGTGCCGGGGCAGGGCTGTGGACATGGGGGTCTCCGGATCAGGAATCGAAGCCGATGCCAAAGGCATCGAAAGTCTTGAGCAGCAAATTGCGGTGACCGTCACGGTCCTCCCGCGCCAGTGAGCGCTGGGCCAGCTTCACACCGACATAACGCAACGGTTCGGGCGGAAAGCGGAACGGCGCCTTGGACGTCATCAGCAGTTCGGTTCGTTCGGTGCGCTCGCCAGCCAACAGGTCGAGCATGTTCAGCGCGGCGAAGCGGCTGGCTGACACGCCTTGCCCGGTGAAGCCCAAGGCATAGGCGACGCGGCCCTGGTGCTCGCAACCGGTGAACATCGTGGTGCGCGCCGAGGTGTCGATGATTCCGCCCCAGGCATGGCTGAAACGTATATCGCGCAGCGCCGCAAAGGTCTGCTGAAACTGTTCGGCCAGGCGCTGGAAACTTTGCGGGCGTTGGGTCAGCGCTTCGTTGCGGCGCCCGCCGAAATGGTAGATGGCGTCGTAGCCGGCCCAGAGAATGCGGTTGTCGGCGGTCTTGCGCAGGTAGTGAAACTGATTGCCGGAGTCGGCGATGCCGTAGCGTCCGGTCCAGCCGATGGTTTGTAACTGCGCATCGCTCAGCGGTTCGCTGACCAGGCTGTAGTCGTAGACCGGGATGACGGTCGAGGCCAAATGACCAAGCAGCGGCGGGGCGATGTTGGTGGCGAGGGCGATCTGCCCGGCCATCACGTCTCCATGGACGGTACGCAGACGCAGGCTGTCGTTGTTGGCGTCCAGTTGCAGCACCGGACTGTTTTCGAACAGTTGAATCCCTTGCTCAAGGCAAGCGCGGCGCAATTCGGTAGCCATTTTTGCCGGGTTGAGCAGGGCGTAGTTGGGTTCGAACAGGCCGGCCGCATAGGTCGGGGAGTCGAGCTTCTGTGCCAGATCGCGGCCCTCAAGCCACTGGCATTCAATGCCGAAACGGGCGTAGTTGCGTTGCATCGAGCGCAGCCCGTCGACCTGCCACGGCTGGGTGGCGACGTTGAGTTTGCCTTCGCGTTCGAACTCGACATTCATGCCGAAGCGTTGCAGGTCGGCAGCCAGTTCGTCGAGGTTCTGCCGGCCCAGGCGGATCAACTGCTGTGCTTCATCCGGCCAACGCTTGAGCGCGTTGGACACGCCATGGGAAATGCTCGGCGCGCAAAAACCACCGTTGCGCCCGCTGGCCTCACCGCCGCAGCGTCGTGCTTCGATGATCGCAATGCTCAGCCCGGGGTTGCGTTGACGCGCCAGCAGGGCGGTCCACAATCCAGTGAATCCACCGCCGACCACCACCAGATCGAACGACACGGACCCACTGACGGAGGGCGCTAGGGGCGGTGGCGTGACGGTGTCCTGCCAAAAGGGATGGGGCAAGACGTGGTCGAGGGAATCGAGACGCGGTGGGGCATTCATGCTGAAACTCCGGCGGTGTGTCGGGCAGCGACGATTGCGTTCGGTTGCCCGACGGTTTTTTGTTGTTTTGGCTAGAGGTCAAGAATGGCGCGTGCGGCAATGTCGGTGCCGCGGGTTGCCTGCATGCGCTCGCTGAACGATGCGAGGCGTTGTTTCATCGCTTGATCGGCCAGCAGTTGTTCGAGGGCGGCGGGCAGGGCGGCCAGGGGATCGGCGAAGCGTGGCAAGTAGCGACCGACGCCGACCTCTTCAGCGCGGGCGGCGTTGTCGTGGCCGTCCCAGCAATACGGAATGATCAGCGACGGCAAACCGAAGTACAGCGCTTCGCAGAAACTGTTGTTGCCGCCGTGATGGATGAACACATCGCATTCCTTGAGCACCGCCGGCTGGGCAAACCAACTGTCGAGGTACACGTTGTCCGGGACGATGGTGTACATGTCGCGGTAGGCGCCGACGTTGACCAGAAAGCGGTACGGCAAGGTTGAGACGGTGCTGATCAGGCGCTTCATCATCTCGGTATCGGCGGCGCCCAGGCTGCCGAAGCTGAGGTAGATCAGCGGTGCGTCGTTGTGCCGTGGAAAATCCGGGACGATGTAAGGCGCTTCCCGTCGCACGCAGCCATCGAGATACACGTAACGCTGCGGATCGAGCGGCTGCTGGCGGTCATAACGAACCGGTGTCGGTGACAGCAGCAGGTTCAGCCATGGTGAGTCAGTGAGGAACTGCCCTGGTGGACACTGCGCGGTATTGTTGCTCAGGAGAAATTGCGAAAAGCGTTCGTGGGCCGGTGCGACTGCCTTCAGGTATTGCTCGGTGTAGCGCTCGCAAGCCGCGGTTTCACGGGTCAGGCAGCCGGACAGGTACGGCGGAACGTTGGCATCCGGCAGCTCGGTTTCGGCGCAGGACACCACGCGCACCCACGGGCAACCCGCGTTGGCGATGGCCGGGAACATCACCACGTTGTCGAGCACGATGACGTCCGGTTTCAGGCGGCTGAGCAACTGCTGCAAGGGTTTTTCCGCTTCGATGGCGGTGTCGATGATCGCTTCCCAGGCCGGCGCGACATAGCTGTCGATCTGCGCCAATGGGGTCTGGTCGAAGTAGGGAATGCTGCGCTCGATGAAGCGCTCCCAATAGTGCTGGTGTTCCGCCGCCGACAACGGGCTCACTTGCGGAATCGGGTATTCGTCGAAACCGTATTCAGCGAACAGTCCCTGAAAATGCTCATGGCAGATGAACACCGGTTTGGCGCCCAGCTCTCGCAGCGACTGAGCGATACCAATGCAGTTCAGGGCCGCGCCGAAACTGGCTTCCGGAAACAGGGCGATCAGTTTTTGTTTTTGCATGAGGCACTGTCCATGGCGGGTCAGACCCGCCGCTCCTGAAGATGTTTTTGATGCTGTCTTATTTTCAAAAAAAAATCATCATGTTTTTACGGGGCGCTTAGCGGCGCCCCAACAGATGACTTTGCGGGATGCCACGGTTAGCGGTTTGCGGGCGTTGCGCGGCACTCAAGCGAAGGTGCAGGCGCAACAGGTCGGCGGCGATCTCCATCTGCCCGCGCTCGATCTGCGCGATGATTTGCAGGTGTTCGCGCAGGGCTTCTTGCAAGCGGTGCACGCTGACCGACGGCAGCAGATTCGGCAGGCGCCGCAGGCTTTGATGCTGGAGCAGGGCGTCGCTGATGAAGCGGTTGCCGCAGCTCTGGGCCAGCAGTTCATGGAAGCTGATGTCCAGCTCGCGAAACTGCTGGATGTCGAAGTTTTCCACGGGGCTGGCAAGCAGGCTTTGCGTGGCGTTGCGCAACAGGCTCAGGCGTTGCGGGTCGGCGTTGAAGCTTGGGCTGAGCAGCGCTTCGGGCTCGAGAATCAGGCGGAATTTCAGGCTTTCTTCGAGGGCGGCCAGGCTGTTCAGCGACGGGCGAAACAGCCAGGACTGACCGGGGCCGCGCTCGATGGCCTGGCTTTCGCTCAGTTGCTGCAGGGTTTTCTGTGCCGCTGGCCGACCGATGTCATAGCGGCGCATCAGTTCGCTGATACTGATGCTGTCACCCAGGCGCCCGGCCATGCGGTCGCGCAGTACCGACGCCGCCAACTCTTCTTCCGCGGCTTGCGGCAGGGCTGCGTTGAATGCCTGACCGGTCGGGGATGCCAGTAATCGGTAGCCCTTGCCGGCTTCATGGCTGAGCAGATTTTCTTCCAGAAGCACTTTCAGGGCGCCGCGGATCAGCGTGCGTGAAACCTGGAACGTGCGGGCCAGCGCCTGTTCGGCCACCGGGTCGCCGGCCACCAGGCCGCTTTCCTGGGTGTGATCGAGGATGCGGCGAGCCAGTTCCAGGTGATTGGTGCGCGGTTTTTTTTCGGCTGTTGTGCTCAAGCGTCTTTTCTCGTTGTGATCCGCTGTCGGGCTCAGGTGTTCATCTTATGTCATGCGCTGGACAATCGTCAGTCCGGAAAAAAGCGTTGACAAGTTTCTATGCTGGTCCTAATTTCGTAAAAAAAACACAAGCAATCGTTTTCCGTTTTGCCGTACTGCCTTCGAACACAACAAAATAAACAATCGTCGGGTGAGTATTTATGAGCAAGCTGAATGATCTTCTGTGCGCCGGATTGGCCGTTTCCCTGGCGATCGCTTCACAGGCTGCAAGTGCGAAAGACATGGTGATTTCCATCTGGGACGGCTACATGGCCCCGGATGCGCTGGAGAAGTTCAAGGCGGCCAGTGGTGTTGACGTCGACAAGGCGTTGCACGCCACTAACGAAGAAATCATGGGCAAGCTCATGGCGTCCGGCGGTGAAGGTTACGACGTGGTGTTCGTGTCCTCGCCCTTCGCTGAAGTCCTGCACAAACAAGGGCTGCTGGCGGACATCGATCCGGTCAAAGTGCCCAATCTGAAAAACCTCTATCCCGAAGCGACCCAGCTGGAATACGACGCCGGTAATCATTTCTCCGTGCCCTACACCTGGGGCACGACCGGTATTTGCTATCGCTCCGACAAGGTGACGCCGGCGCCGAAAAGCTGGAACGAGCTGCTCAACCCCAGCGATGCGCTCAAGGGCAAGGTCACGATGCTGGCCACCGACCGCTGGATGCTTGGCGCCGGTTTCCTCGCCAAGGGTTGGTCGGTCAACGACAGTGACCCCGCGCAGATCGCCGCTGTTCGTGATCAACTGATCGCCACCAAGAAACGCATCCTCGCGTTTGACGACACCACGTTCTACTCCAAACTCGCGTCCGGCGAATCGCTGATGGCCCACGCCTGGGACGGCTGGTGCAACTACGGCACCCAGGCCAACGCGGCGATCAAGTTCGTGGTGCCCAAGGAAGGTTCCGACCTGTGGGTGGACACCATGGTGGTGCTCAAAAGTTCGAAGCACCAGGAAGAAGCCTTCAAATTCGTCAACTTCATGCTCGCCAAGGAAAACCACGCCTGGGTCGCTGAAAACATCCTCTACAAAGTTCCCAACCAGGCTGCAATGGCCGGGTTGTCCGCTGACTTGCTCAAGCAATATCCCAATCTGACCATGACGCCGAGCGAGCTGGTGAAGATGGAGCAATTGCGCGATCTGGGCGGCACTACGCAAAAAGCCTACACCCGCGCCGTGACCGAAATCATGGCGGCACAGAACTAACGCCGCATCGATCCGAGGCCTGCCCGCCAGGCCTCGCCACGTTCGCAAGCCGCCTCTGTCCTGAGGCGGGAGGATAGGGTTAATGAGTGCTTTGCATGCTGACAGGCGTCTGTCGGCCTGGCTTCTTGCGCCCGGCTTCGGCTGGCTGCTGATGTTTCTGGTGGTGCCGTGTTTGCTGGTGCTGGTCTACAGCTTCGTGGAACGCGGCGCGTATGGCGGCATTGACTGGTTGTTTACCTGGGAAAACTACCAGCGCGCATTCGACCCTCTGTACCTGGGCATTCTGCTCAAATCGGCCAAGATCGCCGGGCTGGCGACGCTGTTTGCGGTGCTCATCGGCTATCCGGCGGCCTATGCGATTGCCCGTGCGCCACGGCGGCGTCAGGCGGTGTATCTGTTTCTGGTGATGCTGCCGTTCTGGAGTAACTACCTGATCCGCACTTACGCCTGGATCGTGTTGCTCAACCGCGAAGGCCTGATCAATCGCCTGCTGCAACTGTTCGGCTACAGCGGCGAACCCATCAGCCTGCTGTACACCGAATCGGCGGTGGTACTCGGGTTGGTCTACAACTACATCCCCTTTGTGATCCTGGCGATTTTCTCCTCGTTGTCGCGCATCAACAACGAACTCTGGGACGCCTCCAGAGACCTCGGCGCCTCGGGCTGGATGACGTTCCGGCGGATCATCCTGCCGCTGAGCGTGCCCGGCATCGCCGCGGGTTCGGTGTTTGTCTTTGTGCTGAGCATCGGCAACTTCATCACCGCCGACCTGTTGGGTGGCAAGCAGGTGCAGATGGTTGGCAACCTGATCTATTCGCAGTTCCTCACGGCGCGGGACTGGCCGTTCGGTGCGGCGCTGAGCTTCTTCCTGATCGCGATCATGCTGGTCCTGTTGTTCATCCAGGCCCTGGTGGCGCGCCGTGCAGAAGGGGCACGCTCATGAGTCAGCCACGTTCGGTCAGCGGCGCCGTATTGAGTACGCACCTGGGGCTGGTCTATGCCTTCCTTTATGTACCGATCCTGGTGCTGATTCTGTTGTCGTTCAACAAGTCCGGATTGCCGACCGCCTGGGGCGGCGTGTCATTTAAGTGGTACGCGGCACTGGCGCATAACACGGCGATTCTGTCGGCGGCGCTCAATACCTTGATCGTCGCACTGTCGGCGACGTTCATTGCCTGCGTGCTCGGAACGTTCCTGGCGCTGGGTATCGAGTTGCGCCGCAAGGACAACCACAAGGGGCAAGTGGTCGACACCTTGCTGATGGCGCCGATGATTATTCCTGACATCGTGCTGGCGATTGCGCTGCTGAGCTTCTTCAACCTGCTCAAGGTTGGGTTGGGCTTGCACTCGATCATCATCAGCCACGCGGTGTTCAACATTGCCTTCGTCTGCGCCGTGGTGCGCACGCGGCTCAAGCACTTCGACTATTCGATCCTCGAAGCCTCGATTGACCTCGGCGCGAGCTGGTTCACCACGTTCCGTCGGGTGCTGTTGCCGGTGATTTTCCCCGGTGTGCTGGCCGGTGGATTGCTTTCGTTCACCCTGTCGGTGGACGAATTCATCATCGCCTTTTTTAACTCCGGCTCCGGCCAGGCGTCGACGACTTTGCCCATGCAGATCTACGCCATGATCCGCTTCGGCGTCACCCCGGAAATCAACGCTCTGGCGACGCTGGTGATGCTGGTCAGCATCACCGCGCTGCTGGCTTCGCAGCGTCTCAACAAGGCTCCTCGCACCCATGAATAATTCTTCTGCGGTACTGATCCTGGACAAGGTCAGCAAGTCTTATGGCAACGGTCTGGCGGTCGACGAAGTGTCGCTGAGCATCCGCGAGAACGAGTTCTTCGCGCTGCTTGGCCCGTCTGGCTGCGGCAAGACCACGCTGTTGCGCATGCTCGCCGGTTTCGAGACCCCCAGCGGTGGCTGCATTTATCTGGATGGCAATGACATCTCGCCGCTGCCGCCGAACAAGCGTCCGTTGAACCTGATGTTTCAGTCCTATGCACTGTTTCCCAACATGACCGTGCGCAAGAACATCGCCTACGGTCTGGAGATGGAACGTCTGCCCGAGCTGGAAATCCGTCGCCGGGTCGATGAAGTACTGAGCACCGCGCAACTGGGCGAGTTGGCCGAACGCAAGCCCGATCAGCTTTCCGGTGGTCAACGCCAGCGAGTGGCGCTGGCACGGGCACTGGTCAAACGTCCGCGTGTGTTGTTGCTCGACGAGCCCTTGGGCGCACTCGACAAAAAGCTGCGGGAAAAGATGCAGCTAGAACTCAAGCGCCTGCAACACGAGAGCGGCATCACCTTCATCATCGTCACCCACGACCAGGAAGAAGCGCTGGTGATGTCCGACCGCATGGCCGTGCTCGACGGCGGCAAGGTGTGCCAGTGCGGTAGCCCGACCGAGCTTTACGAAAACCCCAACAGCCGTTTCGTGGCCAACTTCATCGGCGTCAGCAACCTGCTCGAAGGTGTGCGCTCGGGCCCGCATTCGGTGCGGGTGAACGGCCAGGAACTGAGTGTTGAAACCGACGCACCGATGGTCAACGGCCAGGCCGTCGCCGTGGTGGTACGGCCGGAACGCTTGCTGGTGCTGACGGAGCAGGGCGGTGATTGCGCCAATCAGGTCAGCGGCAAGATCGTCGAAGTCGCCTACCACGGCCTCGATACCAACCTGCACGTGCAGACGCCGCTCAGCGACAAACCGCTGATCGTGCGCGTGCCGTCCTCACAGTTTGAATTCGCCCATTTTGCAATCGACACCACCATCCGGCTGGGCTGGCAGGCCCGGCATGCCCGCGTATTGACGCGCTGAAAAACAAAAAGACCCGGCAGGAGCAGCACTCGATGAAACAGAAAGTGATCGCATTCTTTCCCGAAGCCGCCTACGGCCCGGCGCTCAATTCAGTCGGTATCGCCCAGGCGTGTGAAGCCCTGGGGCACAAAGCGGTGTTTCTCACCGACCCGGGCATGAGCGGCGTGTACGCCGGTTATGGTTTTGAAGAACACATGGTCAACATGTCGGCGCCGATGCCGGCCGAAGAAATGGCCCGCTATTGGGTGGACTTCATCAACGGCCACATTCCGAACTTCCGCAAGTCGCCGCTGGATCAGATCGACAACTACGTCAAGGAATGCTGGGCCGCCATTGTCGAAACGGCGAAGTGGGCGCAAAAGGATCTGCCGGCGGTGCTGGACAAGGTCAAGCCCGACCTGATCTGCGTCGACAACGTGATCCTGTTCCCGGCGATCAAGCAATACGGCAAGCCGTGGGTGCGGATCATTTCCTGCTCGGAAAACGAAATCGAAGACCCGGATATCCCGCCGCACCTGTCGGGCATGAGCATCGACGACAAGGCGGGCCACGCGCAATTTCGCCAGCGCTTTGAACAGGTGATCAGTCCGATTCACGAGGACTTCAACCAGTTCCTGCAAGCCCATGGAGAGGCGCCGTATCCGCTGGGTACGTTCTTCGAAGCTTCGCCGTTCATGAACCTGCTGTTGTACCCGGATGCGGTGAAGTTCGACCGTCGCCATCCATTGCCGGCCGAACGTTTCCACTACCTGCAAGGTTGCGTGCGTCACGACACTCCGTATGAGATTCCGCCGTTCCGTGCGCATAACGACAAACCGTTGCTGTATGCGAGTTTCGGCAGCCTCGGTTCCGGCGATGTCGAGTTGCTCAAACGCCTGATCGAGGCGGTGGGCAAGCTGCCTTATCGGGCGCTTTTCAACGTCGGCGAGCACCTCGACGAATACCCGGACCTGCCGGACAACGTGCAGATTTCCAACTGGTTCCCGCAACCGTCGGTGATTGCCCAGGTCGACGCGGTGATCCACCACGGCGGCAACAACAGCTTCACCGAGTGCCTGTTCTTCGGCAAACCGGCGATTGTCATGTCCTACGTGTGGGACGGTCACGACAACGCCATGCGCGCAGAAGAAAGCGGTCACGGCTTCAAGCTCGACCGCTATGAGTGGAGCGAAGAACAGCTCGCACAAAAACTCCACGCCTGCCTCAACGATGAGGCCATGCGCCAACGTTTGCAGCGCACCAGCGCGCAGATGCAATCCCGCAAAGGGCCGCAAGACGCGGCCGCGATTCTCGACAAGGTGCTCAACGATGCCTGATTCATCCACCACGGCGGGTATCACGCCGTACCTCGAAGCCGTCAGCAGCCGCACCGATCTGGTGGACTGGGGCGTGCAGAGCGACGCCGTCGAAGGTGTCTCGCATTCCAGCGGCCGATTGCTGTTCAAAGGCCCGAACAACAGCCCGGAAACCGGGTTGTGGGTGTGCACGCCGGGGCGCTGGCGGTTGTCGATTCCCCGGGATGAGCTGTGCCATTTCCTCGCGGGGCACGCCATTTACCGCAACGACAACGGCGAAGTGATCGAAGTGCGCCCCAACACCCTGGTGCTGTTCCCGGCGGGTTGGACCGGCGAGTGCGAAGTCCGGGAAACCCTGCGCAACGTTTACATGCTTACCTGAACTTTGTAGGAGCCGGCTTGCTGGCGATAGCGGTACGCCGGGCGACATCGGTGTCGACTGTCCCGACGCAATCGCCAGCAAGCCGGCTCCTACACAGAATGTGGCCATCACAAAAATCACGCTCTTAGTAGGAGCTGGCTTGCCAGCAAAGAGGCCCGCAAGATCGATGAAAAACTCAAGGTCGTAATCGCCAGCAAGCCGGCTCCTACACAGAATGTGGCCAAAACAAAAATCACGCTCTTAGTAGGAGCTGGCTTGCCAGCGAAGAGGCCCACAGGATTGATGAAAAACTCGAGGTCGCAATCGCCAGCAAGCCGGCTCCTACAGAGAGTGTGGTCATCACACAAATCACGCTCTTCGTAGGAACTGGCTTGCCAGCGAAGAGGACCGCAGGATTGATGAAAAACTCGAGGTCGCAATCGCCAGCAAGCCGGCTCCTACAGAGAGTGTGGTCATCACAAAAATCACGCTCTTAGTAGGAGCTGGCTTGCCAGCGAAGAGGCCCACAGGATTGATGAAAAACTCAAGGCCGCCTTCGCCAGCAAGCCGGCTCCTACAGGTTAGATACTGACTATTTACTGGAGAAAATGAATGACTACCCCGTTTCTGTACGACCCGCTGAGCATCACCGACGTCAAGGATTGGGGCGTGATCCCGACCATGCTCGAAGGCGAATCCCGCGTTTCCGGCGTGGTGCTGCACAAAGGCCCGGAAGGCCAGTCCGAGTGCGGCATCTGGATCTGCACGCCGGGTAAGTGGTTTTGCCATGTCACCAGCGACGAGTTCTGCCACTTCCTCGAGGGTCGCTGCACGTACGTTCACGAGTCCGGCGAAGTGATCGAGATCAAACCGGACACCGCCGCATTCTTTCGCAAAGACTGGAAAGGCGTGTGCACCGTCCACGAGACCATCAAAAAGGTCTACATGATCCGGTGACCGCCATGACAGATGCACTGGCGTCATTGCCAACCCGTGAAGAGCAGCGCGCAGCGTTTCTGGCATGTGCCGGTTACGCCGGGACAGCGCTGATCGCGCTGCCGGCGGATGCTTCGACCCGGCGCTACTTTCGCCTGGACGGCGCCGGGCTGTTGTTGATGGATTCGCCACCCCACAGCGAACCCATCGGCCCGTTTGTACGGGTCGCCCGGCAGTTGCAGGGGCTGGGCCTGTCCGCGCCGGCCTTGCTGGAAGTGGACGAAGCGGCGGGGCTGGCCCTGATCGAGGATTTCGGTCACGACACCTACACCCGGCTGCTGGCGGCCGGCTACTCGGAGTCGGGGTTGTATCACCTTGCAGTCGATACGTTGGTGACGCTGCATCGCGCGCCATCAGCCGCTGAACTGGCCCCTTACGACGAACAACGACTGGCAGACGAATACGCACTGTTTATCGATTGGTACGTGCCGCTGTTGATCGGCAAAGAAGCGGCGCACAAGCTGCGCGATGAGTATCTGGCGCTGTTCGCGGACGCCTGTCGCGACGTCGCAAAACGCCGCGAAGCTTTGGTGCTGCGGGACTTCCATGTCGACAACCTGATGCTGTTGCAAGGCCGTGAAGGTGTCGCGGCCTGCGGCTTGCTGGATTTTCAGGACGCGTTGGTCGGGGCGGCGGCCTATGACCTGATGTCGCTGCTCGAAGACGCCCGGCGCGATGTGCCTGAAGCGTTGCGAGAGAAACTGATCACCCTTTACCTGTTGCAGCGCCCGGAGCTGGATGCGTTGCGTTTTCTCGCCGATTACCGGTGCCTGGCGGCCCAGCGTCACGCCAAGGTGCTGGGGATATTCGTGCGCCTGGCGGGCCGCGACGGCAAGCACGGATACCTGGCGCACCTGCCGCGCACTCTGGGCCTGTTTGTCCGCGCCCTTGAAGCCCAAGCCTTTGCGCCGCTGCGCCAGTGGCTCGACCGGCATGTTTCGGGCTGGCGCGATGAACTGCCCGCCGAGACGCTGGCGATGTTGCGCCAAACCCCTTATCGATTGGTTCAAGGATCCTCCCATGGCCACGTTCAACACTGACACCGCTTTGCGTTTCATCAATTCCGAATTCCTGCCTCTGACCGCTGGCCGCGTGCGTGAAGTGCTCGACCCCGCGACCTTGCAGCCGGTGGGGCAGGTCGGTCTGTGTGGCGAAACGGACGTACAAGCCGCCATCGATGCCGCCACCGCTGCGCAAAAACAGTGGCGCGTGGTCGATGCCAAAAGCCGCGCCGCACGCCTGCATCAACTGGCCAACGCCATCGAACAGAACGTGGCCTGCAACCGCGAAGTCGCACGCTTGATGACCCTCGAAATGGGCAAGCCGTTTCCCGAGGCCATGGGCGAGCTGGCGAACTGCGCGCCGATCTTTCGCTACTACGCAGAAATGGCCCGGGACGATGCCGGCAAGGTGGCCGGCACTACGCAAATCGGTTCTTTCCAGCATGTGCGTTACGAGCCGTATGGCGTCAGCGTGCACATCATGCCGTTCAACTTTCCGATCCTGCTGATGTGCTGGACGGTCGCCGCGTCGCTGGCGGCGGGCAACGCCTGCATCATCAAACCGGCGGAAGCCACGACCCTGTGCACCCTCAAATTCATGGAGCATTTCACGGCGCTGTTGCCGGGGCTGGTGTCCTGCGTGCCGGGTGATGCTGCAACCGCGCAGCTGCTGGTGCAGTCGGAGCAGACCCATGCGGTAGCGTTCACCGGCAGCGTGGCGGCGGGCAAAGCCGTGGCCGTGGCGTGTGCCGAACGGATGAAACCCTGTGTGATCGAGGCCGGTGGCAGTGATCCGCTGATCATTTCCAAGCATGCGCCACTGGAAGTTGCAGCGGCCGGCGCGGTGACCGCAGCGTTTCATCTCAGTGGGCAGATTTGCACCTCGGCCGAACGTTTTTATGTGGTCGACGAGATTCATGACGAGTTTGTCGCCAGGTTCGCCGAGTGCACCCGTGCCTTGCGTATCGGCCACGGCCTGGAACGTTCGGAAATCGGGCCGATGGTCAGCGAGGCGGCGCGCAACAAAGTCATGCGCCTGGTCGATGACGCCGTGGCCAAGGGCGCAACAGTGGTCTGCGGCGGGCGAATTCCGCCACAGCACACGGTGGGCTGGTTCTACGAGCCGACCATCCTCACCGGCGTGACCGGTGACATGGCGATCCTGCAGGAAGAGTGCTTCGGCCCGGTGGCGGCGATCTGCCGTGTGAGCGACTTCGACGAAGCCGTGCGGCTGGCCAATGATTCGCCGTTCGGCCTTGGCGCGTCGCTGTTCTCCACCGACCTGGCCGAAGCCATGGAGGCCGCCGAGCGGCTGGAGGCGGGCATGGTCTGGGTCAACAACCCGCTGATCGACAACGATGCGCTGCCGTTCGGTGGCTGGAAAATGTCGGGCCTTGGGCGTGAACTGGGGCGTCAGGGGCTTGAGGCATTCCGCCGTTCGAAGATGGTCATCATCGATCATCAGCCCAAGATTCAGGACTGGTGGTACCCGTACGCCGACGACGTGTTCTATCGCGATCCGGTCTGAAACCGGCGCCTTCAAGAAGGCCGCTTCCCCAGTTTGTAGGAAGCGGCCTCGTCAAACGTCGCTGGGAGGCCTTCAGTAAACATCCCGCAAATAACGCTTCTGCTCGCTCAACCGGCGCCAGTAATCACTGGCGTTTTCGGCGCTGAGCCCACCATGGTTTTGCGCAACTTCGCGCAAGGCCCGATCGACATCTTTGGCCATCTGGCTGGCGTCGCCACAGACGTACAGTTGCGCACCCTCCTGCAACCAGCGCCACAGTTCTGCACCTTGTTCGCGAATCCGGTCCTGCACGTAGATCTTCTGTGACTGGTCGCGGGAAAACGCCAGGCTCAGTTGCGTCAGCGTGCCGTCGCGCTGCATGCCTTGCAGTTCGTCGCGGTAGTAGAAGTCGGTGGCGGCATGCTGTTCGCCGAAGAACAGCCAGTTCTTGCCCTGGTCGCCCCGGGCGCGGCGCTCCTGCAGGAAGGCGCGAAACGGCGCCACACCGGTGCCCGGGCCAATCATGATCATCGGCACGTCGCCATCGACCGGTGCGCGGAAGTGCTTCGACGGCTGGACGAACACCGGCACGTTGCCGCTCTGGGCGCGGTCGGCGAGAAAGGTCGAAGACACGCCTTTGCGTTTGCCATAGCGCACGGCCGCCACCGTGAGGTGGATTTCCCGAGGGTGCGCCTTGGGGCTTGAAGCGATGGAGTACAGGCGCGGTTGCAGGCGTTTCAACGTCCCCAGCAACTCGCTCGCCGAGCAATTCACCGGAAACTCCTGCAACACGTCCGCCAGTTGCCGACCCCACAGCCAGTCCTTTAATTCGGCTTTGCGCTCACTGCCCAGCAGTTGTTTCAGTCTGGGGTTGGTGCTGCGCTCGGCGATGAACGCCAGGGTTTCGCTGTTCGGGCGTGCGATTTCGAAATGCTCGGTCAGGGCTTGATGCAGCGGCACTTCGCCGCGTTGATCGATGCTCACGGCGGTTTCGCCGCGCAACCGGGTCAGATCGAGCAGTTCGCTGACCAGCTCAGGGCAGTTGCGCGGGTAAACGCCCAAGGCGTCTCCGGCCTCGTAACGCAGGTCAGAATCCGTCAGGTCGAGGGCGAACATGCGGGTTTCCTTGTTCGGGCTCTGGCTGTTGAGGTGCAGATTGGTCAGCAGGCGAGAAGCGTAAGGCCTGGACTTTGCCGATGTTTCGACGGGATCGCTGCCGGTGCTTGGCGACACTTCGACGGTGGCTGACGGCTTCAGGGTTTTGCGCAGTTCGGCGAGCCAGGCGTCTGCTTGCTCCTCGAATTCGGTATCGCAATCCACCCGCTCCAGCAGGCGCGTAGCCCCCAGTTCTTGCAGGCGTTGATCGAGTTTTTTGCCGTGCTGGCAGAACTGATCGTAGTTGGGGTCGCCCAAGGCGAGCACGGCAAAGCGCAGTGATTCAAGGCGCGTCTCGGCGGTGTTGAGGGTGTGCCAGAAGCCTTCGCCGTTGTCCGGTGGATCGCCGTCGCCGAAGGTGCTGCTGATCAGTGCCAGCGTCTGGGTATTGGCGAGTTTGCTGGCGGGAAAGTCCGCCATCGCGCTCAGCTCCACGCTGACACCGTCGTCCCGCAGACGCGCGGCAAAACGCTCGGCCAGCGCTTCGGCATTGCCGGTTTGCGAGGCCCATAACAGGGTCACGGCCGGCTGATCGGTGACTGTCGCCGGGGCATGGCTGTCAGGCTCAACTCGACTGAACAGCCCGCCGAGAACGCCGTCCAGCCAGAGTCGCGTATCCGCAGCCAAAGGCGCGTTGGACGGCATGACCGGCACGCCGCTCACTTGACGACCGGCCGGGGATTGCAGGCCGCTGATAAAACCGGCGAGGTAGGTGCGTTCACGATCATTGAGTTGAGGAGACGGCAGGCTGCTGATGCCCACGAGGTCAGCGAAGGCCGAGAGGCTCGACATGGCAATTTCCTCTGTTAAAGCGGGGAGTGGGGTGACCGTGGCCGGCGCCGGGGTATCGAGGAACCGGTGCTCGATCAGTTCGACCCGTTGCAGGGCGACGGCGCAGAACTTGAGTTCTGGCTGCTGCGAAAGGGCGTCGACGGCGTCGTTGGTGACGGCGTTGATTGCCAGGTGCTCGCCGAACACATCGCTCCAGTGAAACGGCGCAAAGCAATTGCCCTGGCGCACCCGGTCGGTCACCACGGCGGGCAACACGGCGCGGCCGCGCACTGAACGCACTTCGACCGGGTCCTTGTCCTTGAGGCCCAGCTGACGCGCATCCTCAGGGTGAATTTCAATGAACGGTCCCGGATTGAGTTTGTTCAGCGTCTCGACTTTGCCGGTCTTGGTCAGGGTGTGCCATTGGTGCTGCAAGCGGCCGGTGTTGAGTACGAAAGGAAAGGACTCATCGGGCATTTCGGCGGGCGCCAGGTGCGGACGCGGCAGGAAAATGCCTTTGCCGTGGCGGGTCGGGAATGTGATGGCGGGCGCGCTGAGATCGGCATCCTTGTCGATGTAGCGAATCGGGTTGCGATCGGCGGCGGACTCGGACGCGCAAGGCCATTGCAGCGGTTTCTCGCGCAGACGCGGGTAGCTGGCGCCGCGAATGTCATAGCCGGTGGCCGGGTTCCAGGCACGTTTGATTTCTTCAAACACTTCGCTGGCGTCGGCATAAGTGAAGGCTTCGGCGAAGCCCATCGCGCACGCCACTCGGGCGATGATTTGCCAGTCGGGCAGCGTTTCGCCGGGCGCTTCCACGGCTTTTTGCATCAGTGTCAGGTTGCGCTCGGAGTTGATCATCACGCCTTCGGCTTCGGCCCAGAGAGCGCCCGGCAGCAGGATGTCGGCGTAGCGGTTGGTCTCGGTATCGAGAAAGGCATCCTGCGTGATGACCAGTTCAGCCGCCTGTAAACCTTCAATGACGCTCTGGCGATTGGGCGCAGACGCCACCGGGTTGGTGCAGATGATCCAGCAAGCCTTGATCTGGCCAGCGCGCATTTGCTCGAACATTGCCACGGTACCTGCGCCGGCAGTCGTTGGCAGGCTGCCGTGCGGGATGCGCCACAGGTCTTCGATGAATACGCGGTCAGCCTCGACCAGCGTCGAACGCTGTCCCGGCAGGCCCGGCCCCATGTAGCCCATTTCGCGTCCGCCCATGGCGTTCGGTTGCCCGGTCAGGGAAAACGGTCCGCTGCCCGGTCGGCAGATGGCGCCAGTGGCCAGGTGCAGGTTGCACAGCGCGTTGGTGTTCCAGGTGCCGTGGGTGCTTTGGTTCAGGCCCATGGTCCAGCAACTCATCCATTCAGCGGCCTCGCCAATCCACTGCGCGGCCTGGCGAATGTCCGCCTCAGGAAGGCCGGTGATCTCGGCAACCTTGTCTGCTGGGTAGTCCTCCAGAAACCCGGGCATGGCCTCCCAGCCTTGGGTGAAGGAGGCGATGAAGGCCGGGTCGGTGTGGCCGTTTTTCACCAACAGGTGCAGCAAACCGTTGAGCAACGCGAGGTCGGTGCCGGGTTTGATCGGCAGGAACAGGTCGGCCTTGAGCGCGGTGGCGCTGCGCCGTGGATCGACCACGATCAGCTTCGCCCCGGCCTTGACCCGGTCCATCATGCGCAGGAACAGAATCGGGTGACAGTCGGCCATGTTCGCGCCGATCACGAAGAACAGGTCCGCGTGATCGAAGTCGTCATAAGAGCCGGGCGGCCCGTCGGCGCCGAGGGACAGTTTGTAGCCGCTGCTGGCGCTGGCCATGCACAGGCGGGAATTGGATTCGATGTGAGGGGTGCGGACAAAACCCTTGGCCAGTTTGTTGACCAGGTACTGGGCCTCCAGCGACATCTGCCCGGACACATAGAAGGACAGGGCATCGGGACCGTGGGAATCCAGAATGTGGCGCAGTCTGGCGGCTGTTTCGTTGATGGCGTTGTCCATCGTCACGCGCACCGGGTCGCGATCGCGCTCCTGGCGCAGGTAGGCATTTTCCATGCGCCCCGACTCGGCAATCGCCTGCCCGCTGGTGGTGCCTTTGGTGCACAGACGGCCGGCATTGGCCGGATGGGTCTTGTCGCCAGTCACCTTGATCACGCGGTTGTCTTCGACCTGCATGACGATGCCGCAGCCCACACCGCAATAGGGACACACGCTGCGTACGGATTTACTTGCCATCTTCGCCCCTTGGATCTTTTGCCAGCACTTGCCGAACCCGGAAACAAAAAAGGCGCCATGTGACCCTCCGTTAAAACGGGGGTTACACGGCGCCTTTGTCGTATGTGGGCAATCAGCGTTGACTGCCTATTGGTGAGGTTCTAGCAAGTCACGCGCCAGAATGCTCGATTGCTGCGTTATCTCTGCTGAACAGCGCATTCGGGGCTGCGGATGAAGGGGCGGGAGCCTGCGAATCTGCACTTTTTTAACGCGCCGGCTGCTCGCATCGCACCAGTCGGAAGCGAAGTCGTGAGTGTTGATCCGGGCGGGTTTGTGCGGCTGGATGAACGCAAACCGTTGGTGCCAATGGGGTTACAGGGCTTTTGCTGTCGACTGGCACAGTTGCTGCAAACGTCATCATCAAGTCCATGGGTTATTCCGTGGAAAGCTCTCTCGGTCAACGACGATCGACTGGCCGCACAGGTCGAGGGCAACATCGGTGGATCAGGCACAGCCGTCTGATTTCAACACCATAAAAGAACAGGCAAAGACGCCTGGAACCGCAAGGTTTCAGGCGTTTTTTTTTGCTTTTTGAACCGTGATGGATTGGCCGGGTGCTTCTTATGAATTCCAATGTTGCCACTTTGAACAAACTGCAAACGCTGGTCGTGATCGGCAATGGCATGGTCGGACATCATTGCGTCGAGCAACTGATCGAGCGCGGTGCCCTTGACCATTATCGGCTGCACGTTTTCAGCGAAGAGCCGATGCGCGCCTATGACCGTGTGCACCTTTCCGAGTACTTCACCGGTCGCGATGCCGAGTCGTTGGCACTGGGCGAGGCTTCGTTGTACCAGATGCCGGGCGTCACGCTGCACCTGGGTGTGCCGGTGCTGGAGATCGACCGCGAACGTCACGAAGTCATCACCGCCCAAGGCAGTGTCGCTTACGACAAACTGGTGCTGGCCACCGGGTCCTATCCGTTTGTACCTCCGATTGAAGGCGCCGAGGGCGACTCGCGGCTGGTGTATCGCACCCTCGAAGACCTCGACGGGATTCGTGCGGCGGCGGCCAATGCCCGGCGCGGCGTGGTGGTCGGCGGCGGGTTGCTTGGCCTGGAAGCGGCCAACGCGCTGAAAAGCCTGGGGTTGGAAGCTCACGTGGTGGAATTCGCCCCGCGTTTGATGCCGGTGCAACTGGACGAATACGGCGGTCGTGCGCTCAAGGCGCAAATCGAACGACTCGGCGTTGGCGTGCATCTGGCACGCGGCACGCAGTCGATCAGCGCGGGTGAGCAATATCGCTACCGGATGAATTTCGGCAATGACGAATTTCTTGAAGCCGACCTGATCGTGTTCTCCGCCGGGATTCGTGCGCAGGATGCGCTGGGCCGTCAATGTGCACTGGAAATCGGCCCGCGTGGCGGTGTGGTGATCGACGATAACTGCGTGAGCAGCGACCCCGACATCTACGCCATCGGCGAATGCGCTTCGTGGAACGGCAGCCTGTTCGGTCTGGTCGCGCCGGGTTATCAAATGGCCCGCAGCGTTGCGACCCGCTTGTGCCAGCAGGACGCCGAGCCGTTCACCGGCGCCGACATGTCGACCAAGCTGAAACTGCTGGGTGTCGATGTCGGTTCCATTGGCGACGCCCACGGCAATACACCGGGCGCCCGCAGCTATCAGTTCATCGATGAAGCCACGGCGAGCTACCGGCGCCTGGTGGTCGACGAGTCGGGTAAACGCGTGCTCGGGGCCGTGTTGGTCGGCGACAACAGTTACTACGACACCTTGCTGCAATACATGCAGAACGGCATCGCCTTGCCGGCGGAACCGGCCAGCCTGATCCTGCCGTCGTCGACCGGTGCCCCGACCCTGGGCCCGGGCGCACTGCCGGAGTCGGCCACCGTTTGCTCGTGCCACAACGTCACCAAGGGCGCGATCTGCTCGGCCATCGACGGTGGTTGCAGCGACCTTGGCTTGCTCAAGACGCAGACCAAGGCCTGCACCGGTTGCGGTGGGTGTGCCGGATTGCTCAAGCAAGTGTTCGAACACGAGCTGATTGCCCGTGGTGTCAGCGTCGATAAAAGCCTGTGCGAACACTTCGCCTACACCCGTCAGGAACTCTATGCGCTGGTGCGTGTGGAAGGGGTGATCACCTTTGAAGAGCTGCTGGCCAAACACGGTCGCGGCCACACCGGTTGCGATGTGTGCAAACCGGCAGTGGGTTCGATTCTCGCCTCGTGCTGGAACCAGCCGATCATGGACACCTCGCTGGTGCCGTTGCAGGACACCAACGATACGTTCATGGCCAACATGCAGAAAAACGGCACCTACTCGGTCGTGCCGCGGATTCCGGGGGGCGAGATCACTGCCGACAAACTGATCGCCATCGGTGTGGTGGCGAAAAAGTACGACCTCTACACCAAGATCACCGGCGGCCAGCGCATCGACCTGTTCGGCGCGCAATTGCATCAGTTGCCGGAGATCTGGGGCGAGTTGATTGAGGCGGGTTTCGAAACCGGCCACGCCTACGGCAAATCGACCCGTACCGTGAAGTCTTGCGTGGGCAGCACCTGGTGCCGTTACGGCGTGCAGGACAGTGTGCAAATGGCCCTGACCATCGAGGACCGCTACAAAGGTTTGCGCTCGCCGCACAAGCTCAAGTTCGCCGTGTCCGGTTGCACCCGCGAGTGCGCCGAGGCGCAGAGCAAGGACGTGGGCGTGATAGCCACCGAGAAGGGCTGGAACCTCTACATCGCCGGTAACGGCGGCATGCGCCCGCGTCATGCCGAGCTGTTCGCCACCGACCTTGATGATGAAACCCTGATCCGCTACATCGACCGCTTCCTGATGTTCTACATCCGCACCGCCGACAAATTGCAGCGCACCTCGGTCTGGCGCGAAAGCCTGGAAGGGGGCCTGGACTACCTCAAGGACGTGATCATTCACGACAGCCTCGGGCTCGGTGCCGAACTCGAATCGCAGATGCAACTGGTGGTCGATCGCTATGAATGCGAGTGGGCCAACGCCCTCAAGGACCCGGAAAAACTCAAGCGCTTCCGCACCTTCGTCAACGACAAGCGCCCGGACCCGGACATCCACTTTGTCCAGGAACGCGGTCAGCGTCGTCCGATCATGGCCGCCGAACTCAACCTTATCCCTGTCACCGAGGAGATTGCCTGATGAGCCCATTCAATACCCAACGCGCCGAGTCCCTGCAGTCCGGGGCCTGGCAATCCGTCTGCAATGAGCAAGACCTGGTGAACAACTCCGGCGTCGTGGTGTGGCATGACGGCGCGCAAGTGGCGCTGTTCTATCTGCCCACGGTCGAAGGCCAGACGCTCTACGCCATCGACAATCACGACCCGAAATCGGGGGCGAATGTGATTGGTCGTGGCCTGATTGGCAGTATCAAGGGGGATTTGGTGGTCGCCGCGCCGATCTACAAACAGCACTTTCGCCTGGAAGACGGTTGCTGCCTGGAAGACCCGCAACAGCAGCTGCGCGTCTGGCCCGTGCGTTTGAATGAGGGTGTCGTGGAGATTGGCGTAGCCTGACGACCGGGTCGTCAAGCTACGCCATGTCCCCTTGAATCAATGGAACGGGAAGATGTAGTTCATCCACGCGGCCATGCGCAACAGGATCTTGCGCATCATGGCGATATGGTGAAAATGCTGGCTGTAGACGGCGGCCTGTCCGTAAGCGCCACCTGGCATCTGTTGAGCGTACTGGGCGTAATCGGGGTCGGTGATTTCAATGATCACCGGCACGCGGCCCGCGGGCGGTGAACCCGTGAAGCCGATGAGCGTGCCCGAAGGCTGGACCTGGCCTTCAGCGATCACGGAAATGACACTTTTGACCTTGCCTTCGAACACCTTGCCGGGAATGCCGTCGAACGCGACTTCAGCCTCGTCGCCTTCGGTCAGACGCAGCAAGCTGTTTTGACGCATCCACGCCGAGAAGTAATGCCCCTCGTCAGGAATGAACACCATGGAAGGGCGCAGCGGCAATCGGGTCGCCATCATGCCCGGACGCAGCGAAACGTGAGTGACAAAACCTTTGCTCGGTGCACGAACCGTGGTGTTCTCGAGTTCGTACTGCGCATTGTCCAGCTGTGCCTTCAGGTCATCGCTTCGAGCGACGACGGTATCCAGTTCGCGTTGAGTGGCGAAGTTACGCTTGATCAGTTCGCTGATACGGGCACGGTCGGCCTGCGCGGCGATCAGTTGCGCCTTGAGGGATTTGACCCGGTATTCAAACGGCGCAGGGTCCAGGCGAAACAGAATATCGCCTTTTTCCAGCGGCTCGTTGGTCTTGACCGGCACGTCGATCACCTGGCCACTGACCACGGGGATCACCGGGACCGACACGAAATACGAACGGGCCACCTCGGAGTACGGGTGGTTGTAGTTCATCGTGAAAATCAGCGCGCCGATAATCACGATCCCGCCCAGTACCGCCGTGGGGACCGTCCATTTGTTCAAGGGAATGCGGAAGATTTTGAAGATCGCAACACAGAGGGCTGCATACGTCAGGATAAGTAAGAGATCCATGGCTTAGATGCCCTCGCCTTTATTGTCCGTCGGCAATGCGGAGTGCGTCGTGCCCGTCGCCGCTTCGAGGCGCTGGACGCGACCTTGCAATTCCGCGACTTGTTGTTCGAGGTGAATCACATGACTTTTCGGTGTTCCGCCGTCGCCGAAGCCCCAGCCCCGATCTTCCCTGTAAGCCATCGCCCATATCCATAAAAATGGCCACAATGCGTGCAGGGTGAACAAGCTGACCCAGCCAGTGGCGTGGATCGCGTCTTGATGGGGGTGGTTGCGGTGTACGGAAATTTCATAAGGAATGTCGTGAAGGACGATGATTCCGTAGAACAGAACAAGCCCGACAAAAATCAACAGACCCAGTGCAAAGTAATCAAGCATGAATTGGCCCCCTTTGAATCAGCAGATGTGCTCGGCTGAGTGTAGCCGCTCAAACTACACTTGAGCGGGCCGGGACGATACACGCCACTCATGGGCCCTGCAACGGCTAAAAACTGCGAGTAAATGGTTGGAAACAAACCTTCAAGGCGAAGACGCATGCAAAGTCAATCAGAACAAAAAAGGGCACGGGTACTCGATCCCGTGGAGCGCATTACCGAAGTGATTTTCGGCCTGTTGATGGCCATGACTTTTACGGGAACCATCAGCGTGGCAACCGCAGATCAATCGGCAGAACGCACGATGATGATCGCCGCGCTCGGTTGCAATCTCGCCTGGGGGCTGGCGGACGCGGTGATGTATCTGCTGCGGACATTGGTCGAGCGCACGCGCAGGATCAAGTTGTACGTCAGCTTGCGTAACGGTGCGGATTCGGCGGACGGTCAGGCACTGGTTGCACAAGTACTGCCGCTGCATCTCGCGGCGGCGGCCGGCACGGAAGGCCTGGAATTGTTGCGCAGCCGCCTGCTTGAACAGCCTTCGCTGCCCGAGCAGGCGAGCCTCGGCTGGGATGATTTCAAAGGCGCACTTGGGGTTTTTCTGTTGGTCGCCGGCTCGACGTTTCCGCTGGTGGTGCCGTTCATCCTGCTTGACCAGACAGCCCTTGCCATACGCCTGTCCAACCTGATCGGGCTGTTGGTGCTGTTCATCGCCGGCTGGATGCTCGCCAAGTATGCCGGTGCAAAACCATGGCAGGGCGGTGCGGTGATGGCGGTGACGGGCGGGGTGCTGATCGTCGCGATCATTGCGCTTGGCGGGTGAAGACTGAGATCAGGATATACACTGAAGACTCATTCTCATTTACAATGCGCAACCATTTTCGCTGGGCAGCCGGGTATGGATGTTCTCGCCGCGTTACATCACTACCTGGTTGAGCCGGTCACCGAGCAGTTTTTTGGGCTCTTTGATGTGAACGGTCGCCTGTGCCTGGCGTTTCTACTGTCGTCTTACAGTGTCGCCTGGTGTCTGTTCCGCTTCAGGAGCGCACGCGGGCTGACCGACGCGCGCTCATTCTGGCAGTTCATCGGCGGCGGCCGGGTCTATCTGCACCGGTCGGCCCTGCTGGACTATCGCTACTACTTCGTCCTCGCCGTCCTCAAGGTTGCCCTGGTGCTGCCCATCGTCGGCCTGGTCGATCCGTACGTCCTGCGTTCTGCGGACTACAGCGCATTTTTCACCCGGTTGTGGGGGGCGCGTACGCAAGTGGGGGACAATCTCTCGTTGTCCCTGCTGTTTGGGCTTGGCGTATTTCTGGTGAAGGATTTCAGCCATTACTGGGGCCATCGTGCCTTTCATTCCCGCTATCTGTGGGCGTTCCATAAAGTCCATCATTCGGCGCCTGTGCTGGTGCCGGCCACCGCCAGCCGAACGCATTTTCTCGAAGAAGTGGTGGAAAAACTCAGCGATACGATTTGCATTGGCGCCTACGCCGGCCTGTTCTGGTACGCCTGTGGCGGGGAGATCAGCCGCTATACGCTGTTTGGCGTGACCTACATGGTTTTCATCTTTAATGGACTGGCGGCCAACCTGCGCCACAGCCACGTCTGGTTTTCGTTTGGCCCCTTGATCGAGCGCGTGGTGAGCAGCCCCGCGCAACATCAGATCCACCACAGCAATGCGCCCCGGCACTTCAACAAGAACTTCGGCATTAACCTGTCACTCTGGGACTGGATGTTCGGCACGCTCTATGTCACGCAATCGAAGCCGGAGACGCTTCAATTCGGTACGGGTGACCAGGATGTCGAGCGTTACCTGACGGTTCGCGGCTTGATCCTCACGCCGTTTATCGATATCGCCCACCAAGTCCTTTCGCGCAAAAGGTCCGCCATCGCAATAATCGACATCGAGCGCAGCCAACGCTGATCCGTATTTTTCCGCGCAATCTGCATCTGTAACGGGTGCAGTCATCGGCCCACAATAAATCCCATTCACGGTATGGGAGGTTGTATGGCGAAGATGACGATTTTTCTGGGCGGTTTTCTGGTGTTGACCATTCTGATTGGTGCGCTGGCGACGATTCCTCCGGCGTGAAACCGATTGACTGCCAGTTGGCGTGGTAAAACCGCTCAGGTCTCCCTTCATCTTGTACGCACCTGGTGGATAGTCGTGATTTAGACTAAACCGGAGTATCCAGGTGCGGGAGTGACAAGCGTGGCGGGATTTCGATGGACTCGATGATCACGGCAGCAGCGCTGGCGTTGGCGGCGGGCGATCCGCTCGGCGCGCTGGACCGCGTTGCTTTGCGCAATGACGCTCCGGCGCTGGCCTTGCGCGGTATTGCCATGGCGCAACTGGGTGATCTGGAGCGGGCCAGGGCACTGGTGAAAAGTGCCCACCGGGCCTTCGCCCCGAAAGAGGTGTTGTCCCGCGCGCGGTGCGTGGTGGCCGAGGCCGAAATCGCCTTGGCTTCGCGGGAACTCGGCTGGCCGGTCAAGGCGCTGGAAGCGGCGCGGGTGACGCTGGAGGCCCACGGTGACCGGCTCAACGCGGCGCATGCGCGGTATCTGCAAATCCGTCGTTTGTTGCTGATCGGGCGACTCGACGAAGCACAGCAAACACTCACGGAACTTGACCCCGGCCCATTACCGCCGGCCTTGCGTGCGATCCATGAACTGGTCGTCGCGGGGATCGCCATTCGGCGGCTGCAATCGAACGCGGCAAAGGAAGCGCTGACCCGGGCCCGACACGCGGCCGAACAGGCGAATATCCCGGCGCTGATGGCCGAGGTCGAACACGCGGCACGCCTGCTCGACACCCCGGCGGCGCGCCTGATTGTTCGAGGCGAAGCGCGGCCGGTGTTGCTGGAGGAGGTCGAGGCCGTGCTCGGTTCGACGGCATTGGTGGTGGATGCATGCCGATATAGCGTGCGCGGCTGTGGCATGTCGGTCTCCCTCGCCACGCGTCCGGTGCTGTTCATCCTTGCCCGGACATTGGCTGAAGCGTGGCCCGGCGATGTTTCAAGAGAGACACTTATTGAAACTCTCCGACGAATCCCATCGCGCACGGCTGCGGGTTGAAATCGGCAGGCTGCGTAAAGCGCTCAAGCCCCTGGCAGAAGTGACCGCCACCCCACGAGGATTTGTCCTGCAATCACAGGCATGCCCGGAGGTGATGGTGCTGGCCCAACCCGTCGAGGAAAAGTTTGCGGCGGTGCTTGCCAGCCTTGCCGACGGTGAGCCGTGGTCGAGTTCCGCGCTGGCGTTGGCCCTGGGTGCCAGCCAGCGCACAGTGCAACGGGCTCTGGATGCATTGGCGCAACAAGGCAAGGTGCAATCGCTGGGGCGTGGTCGAGCGCGGCGCTGGATGACGCCGCCTGTGCCCGGTTTCGCGACGACCTTGTTACTCCCGGTTTCGCTGCCCGGTGGCTAGGATCGACGCCACAACCCCTTGTTGAGGAATGCCAGGATGAAACACGCAACTGCTGAAATCATTCGTGAATACGGCCCGTTTGCCGATGTCGACCATGTATGCGGCGTCACGTGGGATGGCGAGAAGGTCTGGTTTGCCTGCAATAGCAAAATCAATGCGCTGGACCCGGACAGTGGCAAGGTGCTGCGCTCGATTGACGTTGCCGCCCATGCCGGCACTGCCTTTGATGGCGAGCACCTGTTCCAGATCGCCGAAGACCGCATCCACAAAATCGATCCCCGGACCGGACATATCCTTTCGACCATTCCCGCCCCCGGTGGTGGCAGCGATTCGGGGCTGACCTGGGCCGAAGGCTCGCTGTGGGTGGGGCAGTATCAGGAACGCAAGATTCACCAGATCGACCCCGGAAACGGCAAGATCCTGCGCACCATCGAGTCCAACCGCTTTGTCACCGGTGTCACCTTCGTCGAGGGGGCTCTGTGGCACGGCACATGGGAAGGCGACGAGAGCGAACTGCGCCGCGTCGACGCGAAAACCGGCGAGGTCCTGGAAAGCCTCAAGATGCCGGAAGGAGTCGGGGTTTCTGGGTTGGAATTCGATGGTGGCGAGCGGTTTTTCTGCGGTGGTGGCGGCAGCGGAAAGGTGAGGGTGGTACGCCGGCCTGCGTGAATCACAGGCACCAAACTTTTTGTAGGAGCAAGCTTGCTCGCGATTGCAATGTGACAGGCAACATCGATGTTGGCTGAACTGACGCTATCGCGAGCAGGCTCGCTCCCACAGGGGGAGGCGCATAGTATTTTTCCGTCCTGCCACGTTTTCTCTAGAACATAATCGGTCTAAAACCGGCCTTGGCAATCCGGCTGATTTTGCTAATCTGAATCCTGTAGGTGAAGACGCAGACTGATGCGCAAAAGGATAGCAAGGAAACGTGGGGCGCGTTCCGAAGGGTACACGGTTAGAAAGATCTCCGCGCTGGGATCCAGCCCTTATGCCGTGTGAAGCAGAAGAGCATCTTTACAGTTTCATCACTCTTTTGTGGGAGTCCTGATAAACCTTGTAAGCCGGAGACCAGCACCGGCCACCTACTTTCTTTCATTATCAAAGCCCGCGACGTGCGGGCTTTTTCATGCGTGCGATTCAGTCGGATCAGGGCGCGCCGAACAGCATGGTCCAGTAGACGCCTTTGTCGCTGCGCGAGTCTGCGGCGTAAGCGGCACCGACCTGAGTGAACATCGGGTTCATCAGGTTGGCGCAGTGCCCGGGGCTGGCGAGCCAACCGGCCATCGCCTTGCTTGGCGAACCCTGGCCGGCAGCGATGTTTTCACCGATCTGCCGGCCACGGTAACCGGCAGCCCTGGCCCGGTCTGCGGGCATGTCACCATCGGGGTCCTGATGCGCGAAATAGTTATCGTAGGCCATGGCCTTGCTGTGACCTTGGGCGGCGGCACCCAGAGCGGGGTTCCAGCTCAAGGGGCGGGCAGCGGCGAAGCGCTGACGACCGCAAAGGCGCGGTTTGGCACGCGCCGCATTGACCTGCGCGAGCAACGCCTTGCCGGCGCTTCGCGCATCGCCGGTTTGTCCCTCGAGCACGGGCTTGGCAAGCACCACTTGCCATTCACGCCCGGAACGGGTGACGCCGATGTCGGCGTATTGGCTGTCGAGCAGCGCTGCGCAGTGCTCGTCTTGAAGCAGGTCGAATGCGTCCTCGGCATCCTGTGCACCCACCACGCGAATGGAACGTACTGTCACCGCTTGATAGCCGGAAGCCTTCAATCGGTCGCGCAATCCGCCGCCATAACCGATGGGCAATGCCAGGTTCGGCTTGAGTGACAGGGGCGACAAGCGCTGCGCCGGGCGTCGGTCGCAGCGCTGTGGGTGAGCGCGATAGTCGTTGATGGCGTCCACCAGCTGCCTTTGCCCATTGGCATGGGCGGGGCTGGCAAGAACGGGGAGCAAGGCAGACAGGCACAGTGAAGTAAAGCGCAAGGCAACGACAGTTTGGCGCATGGTGCGGACAACTCGAAAGAGATGACAACGATGGGAGTGGGGGAAAACGCTGGTATGACTGGCGTCTTGGGACAAGGTTCACGGCGGGCGCGAGCCTGTTTGGTGCCGGAACCCAATGTCCGACGAAGGGTAGGCGCGCGCTCCAACCGTCCAGCGGGGGCAAGCCCTTTCGCCACAGACTCTAATGCGCCGTTTCCGAACCACCACCCAATGCCTTGAAATATTCGGGACTGTCGCTGATCGAGTTGTGCCCCGCGCCTGGAATCACCTGCAGCGACGCCACACCGGGGAGGAAATGGCGATAGAGCCGCTGGGTGCTGGCGCCGGGAATCACTTCGTCATGTTCGGCGGCAATCAGCTTCGTCGGCACGGCGATGTGCGCGGCATAGCGCCAGGATTCGAATCTGTCCTTCAACAGCCAATGCACCGGCAACCAGCGGAACTGGCGGACTGCGAGTTCTTCCAGACTGTTGTACGGCGTGACCAGTACCAGTTTCGTCGCCGGGCGGGCGCTGGCCAGGCGCACGGCGACCCCCGAACCCAGGCTGCGCCCAACCACCGTGATCTGCGGGTGGTCGGCGTAAACCTTGTCGAACAAGGCCATGGCATCGCGGGCGATGGCTTCTTCGGAGGGAGAACCGCTGCTGCCGCCAAAGCCTCGGTAATGCATGAAATACAAGGCATGGTCCGGGAAGGCTTCGGCGTACCCCGGCAGGCTGCGTGAGACGTCCTCGGCATTGCCACCGAAATAGATCAGCGCTTTCGGGCCATGCTGCGCACGCACCGACACAAGCACCTGCGCGTCGTCGACCGGTAGCGTCAGCAGCGTTGCTGACGATTCAGCGGCCCGGGGTTGCGGGTAGTAGATCAGCGAGCGCTGAAAGACAAACAGCAGAAGGCAGAGCGCCAGATACAGCGCGGCAAGGATGACGACGAGCAACACCAGTTTTCGAGACATTCGGCTAACGTTAGTGGGTGGAATTGACGGCTCCGGGGTGCTGTCAAAGTGTAGCTGGCGGTAAAGGAGGGCACCGATGCCCGCGTGGCTCAATGCGTTGGCGACCCTGAAGTATGACGAACAGGGAAGAATCGTCGGCGGCAGCTACGCTGATGTGGCAAGCAGTACGGAATGTCAGACGCAACAAGTCGAAACCTGGTCGACTGGTGAAGGGCATTTTATGAGCCATTCTGAGGGTTACACCCGTAGAAGACTTCTCACGCTGGCTGCCGGTGCTTCGGCGGTATTCACGTTCGGTCCGGTCGGTGCACAATCGGCGCCGCCGACGGGAACAGGAGGCAAGACCATGCAGACCCGCGTCATTCCTTCCAGCAATAGCAATGAGTCATTGCCGATCGTCGGCCTTGGCACCTATCGCGGTTTTGATATGGCGCCCTCGGACCCCGCCTACAAAAACCTGGCCGTCGTGCTCAATGCGTTGTTCGAGAAGGGCGGCAAGGTCATCGACAGCTCACCGATGTACGGTCGCGCCGAACAGACCACCGGTGAGCTGCTGTCGATCCATGAGCCACGCTCGCCGGCGTTTCTGGCGACCAAGGTGTGGACCCGTGGTCGCGAGGAAGGCATTGCGCAGATGGAGCAGTCCTTCAGCCTATTGCAGACCGACCGTATCGACCTCATGCAGATCCATAACCTGCTGGACTGGCAAATCCATCTGCCGACGTTGCGCCACTGGAAGGAAGCGGGGCGCATCCGTTATATCGGCATCACGCATTACACCGCTTCGGCCTATGAAGAAGTGGAAGCGGTGCTCAAGGCCGAGCCGCTGGACTTCTTGCAGATCAACTATGCGCTGGATGACCGTGGCGTCGAAAAACGCATCCTGCCGCTGTGCCGCGACCGGGGCGTGGCGGTGATTTGCAATCGACCGTTTGGGGGTGGCGGCTTGATTGATCGGCTTCAGGGCAACCCACTGCCCGGTTGGGCGGCACAAGTCGGGGTCAAGAGCTGGCCGCAACTGGCGCTCAAGTTTCTGTTGTCCCATTCGGCGGTGACTTGTGTCATTCCCGGTACCGGCAACCCGCGCTACATGGCGGAAAACGCTGGCGCCGGCTTCGGCCCGATGCTCACCGACGCCCAGCGTCAGCAGCTGATTGCGTTGGTGAGCTAGTCGCCAACGGGCCGTGAAAGCTCTCCTATACTGTTCCGCGTCCACGTCTGGGCATCGCAAATGCGGTGCCGATGGCGTCCCTGTCCATCACTGCAAGGAGATCGAACATGGCAATTCGTATCGGCGACGAAGCACCGGATTTCACCGCTGACACCACCGAGGGCAGCATCAACTTTCATCAATGGATCGGCGACGGCTGGGCGATTCTGTTTTCCCATCCCAAGGATTTCACTCCGGTTTGTACGACTGAGCTGGGCTACCTGGCCAAGCTCAAACCGGAGTTCGACAAGCGCAACACCAAGGTTATCGGGCTGAGCATCGACCCGGTCAGCGACCATAACCGCTGGGTGGGTGATATCGCCGAGACCCAGGGCGCGGCGGTCAACTATCCACTCATCGGCGACGAAAACCTGGTGGTGGCCAAGCTCTACGACATGATCCACCCCAACGCCAGCGGCGGCTCGCGCACGGCGGTGGACAACGCCACGGTGCGTTCGGTGTTCATTGTCGGCCCGGACAAAAAGGTCAAGGCGATGCTGATCTACCCCATGAGTGCCGGGCGCAATTTCGATGAAGTGCTGCGGTTGCTCGATTCCCTGCAACTGAATGCCAAGCACACCGTGGCGACGCCGGTGAACTGGCGGCCGGGTGAAGATGTGATCATTCCGACGTCGGTGTCTGACGAGGATGCGAAGAAGAAGTACCCGGACGGGTTCAAGACCCTGAAGCCGTATTTGCGGACTGTGGCTCAGCCAAAATAGTTTTCGGCAATGTAGCCGCCATCGCCAGCAAGCCGGCGCCTACAGGTTTTGTGAACACCTGTAGGAGCCGGCTTGCTGGCGATGAGGCCGGCCGGTCCTGCCGACCTGAAACTCCGATTCAAAGCAGATACTTTTTAAACCATCCTACCGTCCGCTCCCACGCCAGTTTCGCCGCCGCCTCGTCATAACGCGGTGTGGAATCATTGTGAAACCCATGATTGCAGCCAGGGTAGATGAACGCCTCATACGTCTTGCCCCCCGCCTTCAACGCCTTCTCATAGGCCGGCCAACCTTCGTTGATGCGTGTATCCAGCTCGCCGTAGTGCAGCATCACCGGGGCCTTGATCCGGGGTACTTCTTCGGCGGTTGGCTGGCGACCGTAGAACGATACGGCAGCGCCCAGTTCCGGGTAGGCCACCGCAGCGGCGTTGGTCACACCACCGCCGTAGCAGAACCCGGTGATGCCGACTTTCCCTGTGGCGGCCGGGTGTTTCATCATCCACTCGACGGCGGCGAAGAAGTCGTTCATGAGTTTTTCCGGGTCGACCGTCGCTTGAAGTTCACGACCTTTATCGTCGTTGCCGGGATAGCCGCCGACCGAACTCAGGCCATCCGGGGCGAGGGCGATGAACCCCGCCTTGGCCACACGCCGGGCGACGTCTTCGATGTACGGGTTGAGCCCGCGGTTTTCATGCACGACCACCACCGCCGGAACCTTGCCGGTGGCCTTGGCCGGGCGCACCAGATAACCCCGCACCTCGCCATGACCCTTGGGCGAAGGGTAGGTGACGTATTCGGCAATGATGTCCGGGTCGGTGAACGCGATTTGCTCGGCCAGTGCATAGTTGGGGCTCAACGCCGCGAGCAGGGCGCTGGCGGTCAATCCGCCGAGGGTGAACAACGCCGCACGATCAAGAAACTCCCGGCGATTGATCTTGCCGTGGGCGTAGTAGTCGTACAGCTCCAGCAGTTCGGGGGCGAAGTCTTTGGCGGTGAGGCGGGTCATGGTGGCGTTCCTCTCGGGCTGGTTGAACACAAACCCTGTAGGAGCGAGCCTGCTCGCGATAGCGGTGTGTCAGACAAAGTATTATTGCCTGTGCCGCCGCCATCGCGGGCAAGCCCGCTCCTACAGGGATCAACGGTGGTGTCAGAGCTTCATTTCAGGCACTGCGCCCCGGCCTTCGCCACCTGCGCATCCTGCTCGGCCTTGACGCCGGACACGCCGACCGCGCCAATCACCTGGCCGTCGAAAACGATCGGCACGCCGCCCTCCAGCGAAGTCAGCAACGGGGCTGACAGGAATGCGTGGCGTCCACCATTGACCATGTCCTCATAAAACTTGGATTCGCGTCGACCCAACGCCGAGGTGCGCGCCTTTTCGGTGGCGATGTAGGCGCTGCCCGGAGCGCAGCCGTCGAGGCGTTCGAGGGCGAGCGGGTGACCGCCGTCATCGACGACTACGATGGTCACCGCCCATTGATTGTTTTGCGCTTCGGTGCGGGCGGCGGCGAGGATCTGGCTGACTTCGGTCTGGCTGAGGACGGCTTTACGGTTCATGGACATCTCCAGGATTCGGTTAAGGCAGGACGGCTTCGACCAGTTCGATCCAGTGCCGGACCGGGGTTCGGCCAGCGCCGTCGAGGTGCGACTGGCAGCCGATATTGGCCGTGACGATGACCTCGGGGTGGCCGCTTTCCAGGGCGTTGAGCTTGTTATCGCGCAGTTGCCGGGACAGCGCCGGCTGGGTCAGCGAATAGGTGCCCGCCGAGCCGCAGCACAGGTGGCCGTCGGGAACGCTGGTCAGGTTGAAACCCAGTTGCATCAGCAAGGCCTCCACCGCGCCACCGAGTTTCTGCCCGTGCTGCAAGGTGCAAGGGCAGTGGAACGCCAAACGCTGCGAAGCGTGGATGCCGAGCTGCTCCAGCGGCTCGTTGCGCAGCACTTCCACCAGGTCCAGGGCCAGTGCGCTGACCTTTTTCGCCTTGTCGGCATAGGCCGGGTCGCTGGCGAGCAGATGCCCGTAATCCTTGATGAACGCGCCACAACCGCTGGCGGTTTGCACAATCGCCTCGGCGCCTTTTTCGATACTCGGCCACCAGGCGTCGATGTTGCGCCGGGCACGGTCGAGACCGGCGGCCTGGGCGTCGAGGTGATAATCCACAGCGCCACAACAACCGGCCTCGCGGCTGCTGATAACGCTGATGCCCAATCGATCCAGCACCCGCGCCGCCGCCGCATTGGTATTGGGCGACAGGCTGGGTTGTACGCAACCTTCGAGCATCAACACCTGGCGATCGCGATGGGTGCGGGGGCGCGGCTTGGCAGGCGTTGCATGGCGCGGCAATTTGCTTTGCAAGGCGTCGGGCAGCAGTGCCCGGAATACCTGACCGCTGTTGACCAGTCCCTTGAACAACTCCGGATGAGGAACGGTCCGGCGCAAACCCTCACGCAACAGGCGTTGACCGAGCGGGCGCGGCACTGCCGCATCGACCACCGCCCGGCCGATGTCCAGCAGGTTGTGGTAATCCACGCCCGAAGGGCAGGTGGTTTCGCAGTTGCGGCACGACAGGCAGCGGTCAAGATGCTGCTGAGTCTTTTGCGTGACCTCGTTGCCTTCCAGCACTTGCTTGATCAGGTAAATCCGCCCCCGTGGCCCGTCCAGTTCATCGCCGAGCAATTGATAGGTCGGACACGTGGCATTGCAGAATCCGCAGTGCACGCAGGTGCGCAGAATGCTTTCGGCTTCTGCGGCACGGGGCAGCTCGCGGGCGCGTTCACTCAATGTCGTCTGCATGGTTCAAAGCTCCGCGTACAGGCGTCCGGGGTTGAATATGCCCTGGGGGTCGAGTTGTTGCTTCAGGCTGCGGTGGTAGCGCATCAGCGCCCGGGGCAGCGGCTGGAACGGCGTGTCGGTCAGGCCATGGCTGAAGCAGGTGACATGGCCGCCGACTTCCTCGACGACTTTGCGAATGAACGTCGCTTCGGCATCGGATTTCAACCAGCGCTGGGCGCCGCCCCAGTCGATCAACTGGCGGCCGGGCAACGACAAACGCGGTGTGTTGTTTGGCACGGACAGACGCCAAAGCGGCTGATCCTCATCGAAGAAACTCAGGCGATGTTCGTTGAGATCGTCCCAATACATGCCGTCCAGCCGCTCACCGCCCAAACGCTCATGGGCTGCCGCCACCGACCCTTCGCCACCTTCAAGGCGCAAGTGCAAGCGTTCGCCATCATGGCAGGCCGCGCTGATCGGCAACGGTTGCTGGCCCCAGTCCGCCAACTGGCGCAGGGCGTGTTCGCTGTCCATGTCGAGGCTGATACTCAAGGTCTGCCGAGGTTTTGGCAGCACCTTCAAAGAGACTTCGGTAATCACCCCCAGGCAGCCGAAACTGCCGGCCATCAGGCGCGACAGGTCGTAGCCGGCGACGTTTTTCATCACCTCGCCGCCAAAGCGCAACAGCTTGCCCTGGCCGGTGATGACCCGTGTGCCGAGGACGAAGTCGCGCACCGAGCCGGACCACGGCCGCCGTGGTCCCGACAGTCCGCAGGCAATCATGCCGCCGACGGTCGCGCGTTCACCGAAGGACGGTGGTTCGCAGGGCAACATCTGTTGGGCGGCGTCCAGCACCTCAGCCAGTTCCGACAACAGCGTGCCGCAGCGGGCGGTGATCACCAGTTCGGTCGGGTCGTAGCTGACAATGCCCCGGTGCGAACGCGTGTCGAGGATTTCCCCCACCATGGTGCGCCCCAGGAAAGCCTTGCTGTTGGAACCCTGGATGCGCACGGGCGTGGCGTTGTCCAGGGCCTGATTGACCTGCTCGAGCAACAGGGCGCTGTCATCGAAATCGTCCGGGCTGCCCATCAGAAACGCTCCAGCTCAGGGAAGGGCAATTGACCGCCGTGCACGTGCAGGGCACCAAACTCGGCGCATCGGTGCAGGGTCGGAATGTTCTTGCCAGGGTTGAGCAGGCCGCCCGGATCAAACGCCGCTTTGACCGCATGGAACACCGTCAACTCGTCGCTGTTGAACTGCGCGCACATCTGATTGATCTTCTCGCGCCCCACGCCATGCTCACCGGTGATGCTGCCGCCGACCTTCACGCACAACTCCAGAATCTTGCCGCCCAAGGTTTCGGCACGTTCAAGTTCGCCCGGTTGATTGGCATCGAACAGAATCAAGGGGTGCATGTTGCCGTCGCCGGCATGGAACACGTTGGCCACGCGCAGGCCATATTCGTTCGACAGTTCGGCGATGGCATGCAGAACGCCGGGCAATTCGCGGCGGGGGATGGTGCCGTCCATGCAGTAATAGTCCGGCGAGAGACGGCCGACGGCCGGGAAGGCATTTTTGCGCCCGGCCCAGAACCGCACGCGTTCGGCTTCATCTTTGGCCTGGCGCAACTCGGTCGCGCCGGCCTGAAGCAGCACCTCGCGCACCCGGTCGCAGTCATCCGCGACGTCGGCCTCAACACCGTCGAGTTCACACAGCAAAATGGCTTCGGCGTCGACCGGATAACCGGCGTGGATGAAATCTTCGGCGGCACGAATGGCCAGGTTGTCCATCATTTCCAGGCCTCCGGGAATGATGCCCGCAGCGATGATGTCGCCGACGGCGCGCCCGGCCTTTTCCACGGAGTCGAACGCCGCCAGCAGCACTTTGGCGGTCTGCGGTTTGGGCAAGAGCTTGACCGTGACTTCGGTGATCACCCCGAGCATGCCCTCGGAGCCAGTGAACAATGCAAGCAGGTCAAACCCCGGCGAATCCAGGGCATTGGAGCCCAGGCTCAGGTGTTCGCCATCGACGGTAAGAATGTCGACTTTCAATACGTTGTGTACGGTCAGGCCGTACTTCAGGCAATGCACGCCACCGGCGTTTTCCGCGACGTTGCCGCCGATGGAACAAGCGATTTGCGAAGAAGGGTCCGGCGCGTAATACAAGCCGAACGGCGCCGCGGCCTGGGAAATCGCCAGGTTGCGCACACCTGGCTGGACCCGCGCCGTGCGGGCGGCGGGATCGATGTGCAGGATGTTGTTGAAGCGCGCCATCACCAGCAAAACACCTTTTTCCAGTGGCAATGCGCCGCCCGACAGACCTGTGCCAGCGCCCCGGGCAACCACCGGCACACGCATTTCATGACAGATACGCAGCACGCCCTGAACCTGGGCAATGTCCCGTGGTAGCACCACCAGCATGGGCGTGGTGCGGTAAGCGGACAGGCCGTCGCATTCGTACGGCTTGAGCTCTTCCTTCTGATGCAGGACTTCAAGGTCGGGCCACTGCGTGCGCAGGGCCTGTAACAGCAGGTTTTTGTCGACGTTCGGCAGTGCGCCGTCAACGCGTTCATCGTAGAGAATGTTCATCGGTTCACGACACTCGCAGGATGCCACTGACGTTAATGATTGGCCCGGAACGGTCCACTGTCCATGGGTTGTTTGTCCGCAGGATCGGTCTGTCTGCTCAATCTGTTTTGCAATGGAACACCAACGCCCGGGCGGTAAGCCCGAGCGTGGAAAGAGGTGTGCACGGAAACCGCTTAATGACCGCCCACCACCATGTGGCTGAACGGCGCGACGTAGGCCTGCAATGTCACTAGCCCACCGACCAGAATCGCCAGCACGATGGAATGGAAGAACACGTAGCGCAGGATTTCCCCTTCATGGCCGTACCAGCGGGTAGCGGTGGAGGCGACCACGATCGACTGGGCGTCGACCATTTTGCCCATGACCCCGCCGGAACTGTTGGCGGCGGCCATCAACACCGGGCTGATCCCCAGTTGCTCCGAGGTCACCCGCTGCAAACCGCCGAACAGCACGTTTGAAGCGGTGTCCGAACCGGTCAGGGCCACGCCGAGCCAGCCGAGCAGGGTGCCGAACATGGGGTAGAAAATGCCCGTCGCGGCGAACGCCAGGCCCATCGTCGCATCAAGCCCCGAATAGCGGGTGAGGAACCCGAGGGCCAGCATTGCCACAATGGTGATCAGCGAAAAACGCACCACCCAGAGCGTTCGCAGGTATTGGTGAATCAGTTGCGGGATGGAGTAGCCCATCAGCAACCCGCCAACAATCGCCGCCAGCAGGATGCCGCTGCCGGTCGCGGTGAACCAGGTGAACTTGTAGATCGCTTCCTCGGTTTTCGCTGTCGGCACCACGGGTGGGACTTTTTCGATTTGCTGGTGAATGGTGGTGAACGTCAGGATCGGCGCAAAGACCGGATTGGCCTCGCGCATCGGCTTGCCCTGCGGGTCGAGCTTGGCGGCGCTGGTTTGCGGATCGATGGCCGGACGGGTGTCGAAGGTGTTCTTGAAGCCTTGGGTACCCCAGATGAACACGAAAATCGTGAGGATGATCCACGGCATCCAGGCGCGCATCACCGCCGGTTTTACATCACTGGCGAAGGCTGCACTGGGTACAGGCTTTTCATCGTGCTCCACATCGATTTTCGAGTCGTCGTGTCGCCCGGTCAGCGCGGCGGAAGTGTGTACCGTGGCGGGTTTCCAGACTTTCAGGAAACCCGTCAGACAGGCCATGGAAATCAGCGCGGCAATCACGTCCACCAGCATCGGCCCGTGATAGTTGGACACGAGGAACTGCGGAATCGCAAAGCTGACGCCGGCCACTAGGATCGCGGGCCAGATCTCCAGCATCTTGCGCCAACCGGCAAAGGCCCAGATCAGCCAGAACGGCACCAGCACCGAGAAGAACGGCAACTGCCGACCAACCATCATCGACAGCTCCATTTCATCCAGCCCGGTGACCTTGGCCAACGTGATGATCGGTGTACCCAGGGCGCCGAATGCCACTGGCGCGGTGTTGGCGATCAGCGCCAGGCCGGAGGCAGCCAACGGCGAGAAGCCCAGGCCGATCAATATCGCGCCGGTCACTGCCACTGGCGTGCCGAAACCCGCCGCTCCTTCAAAAAAGGCGCCGAAGCAGAAGGCGATCAGCAGCAATTGCAGGCGGCGGTCGTCAGTGATGCGTGCCAGGGAATCCTGCAGCACCTTGAACGAACCGTTCTCGGTGGTCAGCCGGTGCAGGAAAATGATGTTCAACACAATCCAGCCAATCGGCAGCAAGCCATTGGCCGCACCGTACAGTGCCGCCGACCCTGCCATGTTGGCCGGCATGCCGAAGGCGAAAATCGCAATCAGCAAGGCTGACCCCAGGGCAAGCAACGCCGCCAGGTGAGCCTTGACGTGGAAAAACGCCAGCGATGCCAGCATCACCACCACCGGGACGGCGGCCATGAGGGTTGAAAGCACCGGGCTGTTGAACGGATCGTAGATTTGCTGCCAAACCATGTTCCACCTCTGCTTTTTATTGTTGGACGTGCAGACCCCCCAGGGGGCGGTGGCTTGAAGTATAGGTGGCATTGCGCGGCTGTCAGGCAAGGCCTCTGGTCTCGCCAATCGGCGCTTTGCAACAGGCTGAACTAGCATGGCCAGAAGGGTTCTGAATTCAGCCTGAGGAGGAATGCAGCCATGACCGAGCGCCATCTGGAACACAAGGAAACGCTGTCGAACGGATGCAGCATCAAAGTCAAAGCCGAGATACTGAAAGACGGTTCGCTGGGGATGTTCATCGGCGTTTATCTGCCGGATGGCACCGCCATCGACGAGAACCACGATCCCAAGCCGCACATGCTGGACATGGAGGCGGCAATGGATTGGGGCATCGATATCGCGAAGGGCATCGGCAATAGCCAGCGAACGCTATAAGCGTCGTCACACGTGTTTTTCTGCCGTACCGCCTGAAGAATGAATCGTTCTCGAGTTGTGCGGCGATGCCGAATACAGTTTGGGCCTCGAACAGTTGCTCAAAAGTATTGATCGGCAAGGATAGGCAGCCTCCAGAGCGACTACTTTGCTGAATGGGTGAGGTGCGGCACCTATACTCAGATGAAGGCCTTTTGAGCGTCGGGCATGTCGTTCGGCGCAGACTTTAGAGAACCGCGATCTTGAACCTGCGTTCGCTGATCGTTGTCGTGCTACTGGTGTTGGCGGGATGCGCCACGCCGGAGCGCGCGCCGGTACAAGTGGCGCCGGTCTTCGTCTCCCCCAGCACCTGGCAACAGGTGGACCGAGAGATCGTCGAGGCGTCGAAGTCAGCGACCGAGCAGACCAAGATCTACGCCCACGGTGCTATGGATTACTGGCGCACGCGGGTCTATCAACTGACTGAAGAGAACTTCATTCCCTGGTTCAGCAGTTACTGGACCCAGGAATGGATCTCGATGAAAGTCAGTTGGTACACCCTCAGCGCCCAGGGCGAGCAGGATGCGTCGGCCAAGCGGTTGGCGGCCTATCTGCTGGAGGCGTATCAGGAAAAAGTCCTGGCCCCGGTGGCGGTCGAGATTGATCCCGATGCGATTCTTGGCAATGCAGCGGCGTTCTACGTGGACATTCTCAAGGAAGAATTGCAGAAGATTTCCAAGCGCCACGGCGTGCCGATGGCCCAATTGAATGGCCGAATCCAGAAAATCCCCGCCATTGCCCTCGGGCCGCCACCGGCGCGCAACGCCTCGCTGTACCAGGTGATGCGCGCCGAACCCTTGAACACGCTGCCGGCTTATGCGGCGCTGATCGATAAGATCCACAAGGCCGGAGGGAACAAGGGTGTCGATTCGACCGATACCGCCATGGCCCCCGTCGCCAAGCGCGCCAGCCAGCAGATAGAGGCGGAAATGGCCCCGCGGGGAGCCGCCAGTGCGGTGGCCGCCGCGGCCGGGAAACTTGCCGGTGGCTTGATCACCGTCGGCGTGGCGGGCATTCGCGCAATCATACGGGCCAACGACCGGCCCGACAGCGAGGCGCTGATCCGTAGCAGCCTGGGCAACACCTTCGACAAGGCCTGGAGAAAGCTGCTGCAGAACCCGACCAGCGGCGTGATGGCCGGGACACTGTACATGGCGGCGCAAATCGAAGGCAGCCTGGGGGATAGCGTGCAACCGTCGGTCGGGTTGAGTGCCGGCACTGTCGATTGGAGCCCGACGCCAGCGACTACCCAACAGAACACCCCATGACCGAAGGAGAACACTCATGTCTTACGTTGATGGATTTATCGCTGCAGTACCCACCGCCCAGCGCGAGCAATACCTGAAACACGCCGAAATCGCCGCTGCCATCTTCAAGGAAAACGGCGCCCTGAGCGTGGTCGAATGCTGGGGCGACGATGTGCCACAAGGCAAAGTGACGTCGTACCCGATGGCGGTCAAACTCAAGGAAGACGAAACCGTCGCCATGGGCTGGATCATCTGGCCGGACAAGGCGACCCGCAATGCCGGCATGGACAAAATGATGCAGGATTCGCGCATGCAGCCGGACGTCAATCCGATGCCGTTTGATGGTCAACGCATGGTGTACGGCGGGTTTGAAATACTCCTCAAAGCCTGACGCGAGCCATAGGGTCACTCCGCTGCCGGGGTGATCCTGCAACTTTTGCGCTGACGGATTTCGTCGTCCGTCGGCCGTTCGCGAATGAATTCGAAACGTGGCTCACCTTCGCTGTAATGCACCAGCCAGCCCCATTCCAGCTTGAGCTCATCCTGGCCGGGCGCGGGCGGCGAGGCCCACCATGGCTCTTTGCTGATGATCTGTCGCATGGCCCCCTCCGCGTGATTCGCTTGCTAGAACTATAACGCGCATGCGGCGAGGTGCCAGAAACCCGCTGGCCGGTTGTAAACTCAAGCCATTCCCGCAAGAGATGCCCGGCATGAATGACGAATCCCGCGAGCCGTTCAAGCGCCTGTTCTTTGCCCTCGATTGCCCACCGACGCAGCGCAAGGCCATTGCTCAATGGCGCAGCGCCCTGCAACTGAGGAGCGGGCGGCCGGTGCCGGCGGAAAACTTTCACCTGACGTTGAAGTTTCTCGGTTCGATCGCCGCGGCGCAGGTGGCCGATATTTGCGAGGCGGCGGCGTCGGTGCGCACGTCGGCCGAGCGCTTGACCGTGACGCTTGATCGACTGGATGCCTGGCGCAGGGCAGGGGTGCTGGTATTGGCGCCGGAGCAAGCGCCCCCGGCGTTGTTGCGTCTGGTGTATGACCTGGAACAGGCCTTGTTGCCGTTTGCCCTGGAGGATGCGCCTCGTGAGTTTCGCCCGCACCTGACCTTGGCCCGTGACTTTCGCGCAACGGTGCCCGAGTCCGCCACGGCACCGGAATTTTTCCTGCGTGCCGATCGGTTCACACTGTTCGAATCGCACAAGGGCCGCTATCGGGCGCTGGCCGAATGGCCGCTGGGGACGGCGTAATCCAACACAAAAAAAGGCGCCCGAGGGCGCCGAAATTCACCTAAACCGAGGGAGCCAGGTGAGTGATGCAGCGGTGGTAAGGCGCTGCATGAAAGTCCTCTGGTAGGAAGCGGTGGTTATTTACCCAGCTTCACTTTGGTCCAGCCGCGGGTCATGACCCGCTGCACGCCAATCGGCATGTCCGGAATCGCATACAGGGTCGCCATCACTTCCTGGGACGGATACGAACCCGGCTCGTTGCGAATCGCTTCATCCACCAACGGCGTCGCCGCCAGGTTGGCGTTGCTGTAGCCGATGTTGTTGGTGATCTCGGCGATGATGTCCGGGCGCATCAGGAAGTCCATGAACAGGTAAGCCTCCTCGACATTCGCTGCATCACGCGGGATGGCGACCATGTCGTAGAAACTGCCGGCCCCTTCTTTCGGGATGCTGTACTCGATCTTCACCTTGTCGCCGGCTTCCTGGGCGCGGGCCTTGGCCTGCAACACGTCGCCGGAGTAACCGACGGCCACGCAGATGTTGCCGTTGGCCAGGTCAGAGATGTACTTCGACGAATGGAAGTAGGCCACCGACGGGCGGACCTTCATGAACAGCGCTTCGGCTTCGGCGATGTGCGCCTTGTTCTGATCGTTCGCCGGGTAACCCAGGTAGTGCAGGGCGGCCGGGATCATTTCGGTGGGCGAATCGAGGAAGCTGATGCCGCAGGCTTTCAGTTTTTCCGCGTTTTCCGGTTTGAACAGCAAGTCCCAGGAGTTGGTCGGGGCGTTGGCACCGAGCACTTCCTTGACCTTTTCCGGGTTGAACCCGATGCCGATCGAGCCCCACATGTACGGAAAGGCGTGGGCGTTATCCGGGTCGCTGGCAGAGGCGTTTTTCAGCAGGACCGGATTGAGGTTCTTCCAGTTCGGCAGCTTTGATTTGTCCAGTTCCTGATAAACACCGGCCTTGACCTGCTTGGCCAGGAAACTGTTGGACGGCACGACGATGTCGTAGCCGGATTTGCCCGCCAGCAGGCGTGCTTCAAGGGTTTCGTTACTGTCGAACACATCGTAGGTCACGCGGATACCGGTCTCGTCTTCGAACTTCTTGACGGTGTCCGGGGCAATGTAATCCGACCAGTTGTAGACGCGCAGAACCTTGTCATTGGCCTGGGCGCCGGTGGCAATCGCGCCCAATAAGGACAGTGTCAGCAGAGTCCTGCCAAACATTTTCATCGGTACAACTCCATTTCTTTTTATACAAAACACAATGCAGTATCACAGCGAATCTGTGGCGAGGGAGCTTGCTCCCGCTGGACTGCGCAGCAGTCCCATCTAATGGGGTCGCTTCGCGACCCAGCGGGAGCAAGCTCCCTCGCCACAAAGAGCAAATCACGGAGCTTTAGGCGATAGCTTCAAGCATTTTCTTTTCAGGTTGCTGCCACGATTCGCTGGCCGTCTGGTCCATCGCTTCCTGGATCGCGCGTTTACGGCTGGCTTCGGCACGGCGGCTGAAGTACCAGACCATGAAGGTCACGATCGAAACCGCCAACAGGATCAGGCTGGCCACGGCGTTGATCTCGGGTTTCACACCCAGCCGCACCGCCGAGAACACTTCCATCGGCAGGGTCGTGGAACCCGGACCCGACACGAAGCTCGCCAGCACCAGGTCATCCAGCGACAGGGCGAAGGACATCATGCCGCCGGCCGCCAGTGACGGCGCGATCATCGGAATGGTGATCAGGAAAAACACCTTGAACGGCTTGGCACCGAGGTCCATGGCCGCTTCTTCGATGGACAGGT
Organism: Pseudomonas sp. Irchel s3b5; assembly: GCF_900187435.1. NCBI lineage: Bacteria > Pseudomonadati > Pseudomonadota > Gammaproteobacteria > Pseudomonadales > Pseudomonadaceae > Pseudomonas > Pseudomonas sp. Irchel s3b5. The sequence goes on along the minus strand of NZ_FYDY01000002.1, from coordinate 112,818 downwards.
CCAGCTCGCGAAGGCGGGCGGAGACGACCACCGCCACATAGGCGGCACAAAACGTGGTGTGGGCGATCCAGATCGTGACGATGCCACGCTCCATCGGCCAGCCGATCAACTGCGCCATGGCCACGAACAGCAGCAACAGCGACAGACCGGTGATCACTTCAGGCATCACCAACGGCGCGGTGACCAGACCACCGAACAGCGTGCGACCCTTGAAACGCGTTACGCGGGTCAGCACGAACGCTGCCAAAGTACCCAGCGCGACCGCTGCAATCGCTGTGTAGCAGGCGATTTCCAGCGAGCGCAAAACCGAGCCCATCAACTGGCTGTTGTCGAGCAAGCCGGCGTACCACTTGATCGACCAGCCGCCCCACACCGTCACCAGCTTGGAGGCGTTGAACGAGTAGATCACCAGAATCAGCATCGGCAGGTAGATAAACGACAGGCCGAAAATCAGCATGAACTTTGAAAATCCGAAGCGTTTCATCCCCGTGCCTCCATCTCTTTGGCCTGGCTGCGGTTAAACAGCAGAATCGGCACAATCAGGATCAACAGCATCACCACCGCCAGGGCAGACGCCACCGGCCAGTCGCGGTTATTGAAGAACTCTTGCCACAGCACACGGCCGATCATCAGGGTCTCCGGGCCGCCCAGCAGTTCCGGAATCACGAACTCGCCGACCACCGGAATGAACACCAGCATGCAACCGGCGATGATGCCGTTCTTGGCCAGCGGCACGGTGATTTTCCAGAAGCTGTTGAAGGTGCTCGAACCCAGGTCCGACGCGGCTTCCAGCAGGCTCTGGTCGTGTTTGACCAGGTTGGCGTAGAGCGGCAGGATCATGAACGGCAGATACGCATACACCACGCCGATATACACGGCGGTATTGGTGTTGAGGATCTCGATCGGGTGCGAGGTCAGCCCGGTCCACATCAGGAAACCGTTGAGCAAACCGTTGTTGCTGAGGATGCCCATCCACGCGTAAACGCGGATCAGGATCGCGGTCCAGGTCGGCATCATGATCAGCAGCATCAAGACGTTTTGCGCTTCCTTGCTCGCCTTGGTAATGGCGTAGGCCATCGGGAAGCCGATCACCAGGCACATCAGCGTGCTGTAGAGCGCGACCTTCAACGAACCGAGATAAGCGGAGAGGTACAGCTCATCTTCGCCCAGCAAGGTGTAGTTGCCGATGTTCAGCAGCAGGTTGAATTTCTGCTCGGCGTAGGTGTAGATCTCGGAGTAGGGCGGAATGGCCAGCGCGGCTTCCGAGAAGCTGATCTTCATTACCAGGAAGAACGGCAGCAGGAAGAACAGGCACAGCCACAGGAACGGAATGCCGATGACCAGTTTTCGCCCACTGGGCACCAGGCGCAGGAATTGCTGATTGAAGGTTCTCATGCGCGCAGTACCACGCCGCTGTCGTCTTCCCAGTACACGTAGACCTGATCGTCCCAGGTCGGACGCGCGCCACGACGTTCGGCGTTGGCCATGAACGACTGCACGACTTTGCCGCCCGGCAGTTCGACGTAGAACACCGAATGGCCGCCGAGGTAGGCGATGTCATGCACTTTGCCGCTAGACCAGTTGTAACGGGTATCAGGCTTGGTCGTGCTGACCAGCAGTTTTTCCGGGCGGATCGCGTAGGTGATCGACTTGTCCTGCACCGAGGTACTGACGCCGTGACCGACGTAGATCTTCTGCTCCAGGTCGGGGCTGTGGATGATCGCGTGACCTTCCAGGTCTTCGATCACGGTGCCGTCGAAGGCGTTCACGTTGCCGATGAATTCGCAGACCATGCGGCTGACCGGCGCCTCATAAATGTCCACCGGGCTGCCGATCTGGGCGATCCAGCCCAGGTGCATGATCGCAATGCGCTCGGCCATGGTCATGGCCTCTTCCTGGTCGTGGGTCACCATCACGCAGGTCACGCCAACGCGTTCGATGATTTCCACCAGTTCCAGCTGCATTTGCGAACGCAGTTTTTTATCCAGCGCGCCCATCGGTTCGTCGAGCAACAGCAGTTTCGGACGCTTGGCCAAGGAGCGGGCGAGGGCCACGCGCTGACGCTGACCGCCAGACAGTTGATGGGGTTTGCGTTTGGCGTATTGGGTCATGTGCACCAGGCGCAGCATCTCTTCAACGCGGGCGTCGATTTCACTGGCGGGCAAACGGTCCTGCTTGAGGCCGAAGGCGATGTTCTGTGCCACGGTCATGTGCGGGAACAGGGCGTAGGACTGGAACATCATGTTGATCGGGCGCTCGTACGGCGGCATGTCGGTGATGTCGACACCGTCGAGCAGAATCCGGCCTTCAGTCGGGCGCTCGAAACCGGCGAGCATGCGCAGCAGAGTCGATTTACCCGAACCGGAGCCGCCGAGCAGGGCGAAGATTTCGCCCTGATGGATCTCCAGGGACACATCGTCCACTGCGATGGTCTCGTCGAATTTCTTGGTGACGCGATCGACTTTCACCAACACCTTTTTCGGTGCCTGGTGACCTTCAAGAGCCTTCCTGTAGATGCTGGAGGCGTTTGCCATGTGAAACTCCCAACAGGTTTCAGTCGCCGGGCCAACGCGGCCCTGCTTAATAGTGGATTGCAAACCCTGCCGGTCGCGGTCCCTTGTAGGAGCTGGCTTGCCAGCGATGGCGGCCTGACAGTCAACACTGATGTCGACTGTCCGGGCCTCATCGCTGGCAAGCCAGCTCCTACAGGGTGACGCACCCACCGGGTTAATTCGGCGCCGCCATCCTGGCTGCCTGGTAGTACTTGTTGTTATCGCAGTGTGTTGCTGACGCGAGCGAGGCACGCAAAAGCGCCTGCCCGCTCGCGCTGGGCAGTTAATCGTTTAGTTTGGTTTTAGGCCGTCAGCTCGAGTGGCGCAGTGCCGCCCGTTGTCGGCACGCATCACCGAACGCCTGGAAAATCCTCAAATAAGGAGGGTTGTCCAGCACCTGCCATTCCGGGTGCCATTGCACGCCGAGGGCAAACGCTTTGCTGTGTTCGACGGAGATCGCTTCGATCAAGCCATCAGGGGCGACGGCTTCGGCGCGCAGGCCGGGAGCGAGTCGGTCGATGCCCTGACTGTGAATCGAATTGACCTGGAACACCGTCGGCAGATCCAGCGCTTCGAACACGCCACCGGGCTGCACGTTCACCGCATGGGCGGGAGCGTATTGCACGGCCAGGTCCGGATGGTTGGCTTCGCGATGATCGAGCATGCCAGGAAGCTCATGGACCTTCTGATGCAGGCTGCCACCAAACGCCACGTTCATTTCCTGGAAACCACGGCAGATGCCGAGGACCGGAATGCCGGCAGCGATGGCTGCGCGGATCAGGGGCAGGGTGGTGCGGTCCCGTTGTGGATCATGTTCCGTGCCGGGGGCGCTGGCCGGGCCTTGATAGTGGAAAGGTTCCACGTTCGATGGCGAGCCGGTCAGCAACAGACCGTCGAGCTGCGGCAGCAGGTCCTCGATGTCGATCAGGTCGCCCAAGGAAGGAATAACGACAGGCAGCCCCAGCGCCGCAACGCTGACAGCGCGCACGTACTTGTCGCCGCTGATGTGGTAGGGGTGCAGGCCAATCTGTTTGACGCAGGCTGTAACGCCGATCAATGGCTTGAATGCCATTTTTATCACCTCGAAGTTTCACACTTGAACGAGCTTTTCCGGAGCTTAGCCTTGTTGATTTTAATTAACAACTCTCATGTAAAAAATTCTAAACGTCTCCCGTCCGATATTCAGGATCTACGGGCGTTTGGTAGATGATTAAGCACTCAGGCGCCTCTGAATGGCCCGAAAATAAACGCTTTAAGGCCAAGTGTTCGCTATTGACTTCACTTTGCCTTTCGGATTGACTGGGCTCGTGAAAGGGCGGTGAACATAATAATTAACAGTAAAAAATAGGTGCATCATGTCGGTCCCTCTGCGTACCGTTCAACTCAACGAAGCAAACGCATTCCTTAAGAAATATCCTGAGGTTTTGTACGTCGACCTTCTGATTGCGGATATGAACGGTGTGGTGCGCGGTAAGCGCATCGAACGCACCAGTCTTCATAAGGTTTACGAGAAAGGCATCAACTTGCCGGCGTCTCTGTTTGCTCTGGACATCAATGGTTCCACGGTGGAAAGCACCGGCCTGGGTCTGGACATCGGCGATGCCGACCGGATCTGCTACCCGATCCCCGGCACCTTGAGCATCGAGCCATGGCAAAAGCGCCCAACCGCGCAACTGCTGATGACCATGCACGAAATCGAAGGTCAGCCATTCTTCGCCGACCCGCGTGAAGTACTGGCCAATATCGTGCGCAAGTTCGACGACCTTGGCCTGACCATCTGCGCCGCGTTCGAGCTGGAGTTCTACCTGATCGACCAGGACAACGTGAACGGTCGTCCGCAATCGCCGCGTTCGCCGGTTTCCGGCAAGCGTCCGATGTCGACCCAGGTGTACCTGATCGACGACCTCGACGAATACGTCGACTGCCTGCAAGACATCCTCGAAGGCGCGAAAGAGCAGGGCATTCCTGCTGACGCCATCGTCAAGGAAAGCGCCCCGGCGCAATTCGAAGTCAACCTGCACCACGTGGCCGATCCTATAAAGGCGTGCGACTACGCCGTCCTGCTCAAGCGTCTGGTGAAGAACATCGCCTACGACCACGAGATGGACACCACCTTCATGGCCAAGCCGTATCCGGGCCAGGCAGGTAACGGTCTGCACGTGCACATTTCGATTCTCGACAAAGAAGGCAACAACATCTTTGCCAGCGAGGATCCCGAGCAGAACGCCGCGCTGCGACACGCGATCGGCGGTGTGCTCGAGACCCTGCCGGCGCAGATGGCGTTCCTCTGCCCGAACGTCAACTCGTACCGTCGTTTCGGCGCACAGTTCTACGTGCCGAACTCGCCGAGCTGGGGCATCGACAACCGCACCGTGGCCGTGCGTGTACCGACCGGTTCACCGGACTCGGTGCGCATCGAACACCGAGTGGCCGGTGCCGACGCCAACCCGTACCTGTTGATGGCATCGGTTTTGGCCGGTGTGCACCACGGCCTGACCAACAAGATCGAGCCGGGCGCTCCGGTCGAAGGCAACAGCTACGAGCAGAATGAACAGAGCCTGCCGAACAACCTGCGCGATGCACTGCGCGAGCTGGACGACAGCGAAGTCATGGCCAAATACATCGATCCGATGTACATCGACGTGTTCGTGGCGTGCAAGGAAAGCGAGTTGGCCGAGTTCGAGAACTCCATCTCGGACCTTGAGTACAACTGGTACTTGCACACCGTCTGACGGCGTTGGCGGCGCATACAAATCTCGTGTGCGCCGCCAACCCTGTAGGAGCTGGCTTGCCAGCGATGGCGTCGTCACAGTCAACATTGATGGCGTCTGATCCACCGCAATCGCTGGCAAGCCAGCTCCTACAGGGATCGCATTTCATTTTTTGATTGGGCGGGCGTCCGTCCGACGATCACCTATTCCCCTGCGTCGAGTCACAACCATGACAAACACTCGCAGCGATTGGGAGCAACGCTTCCAGTCCCTCAATATTGAAGGTCGCGCATTCATCGACGGCCAGTACTGCGCAGCCGCCGATGGCGCGACGTTCGAATGCATCAGCCCGGTGGACGGTCGATTCCTCGCGAATGTCGCCAGCACCGACGAAGCCGACGCCAATGCCGCTGTCGCTGTCGCGCGCCGCACCTTCGAGTCCGGCGTGTGGGCCAGCCTGGCCCCGGCCGAGCGCAAGCGCATCCTGATCCGTTTCGCCGACCTGATCCTGGCGAACCGGGAAGAACTGGCCCTGCTCGAAACCCTCGACATGGGCAAGCCGATCAGCGACTCCATGAGCATCGACATTCCGGCGACCGCCAACGCGATCCGCTGGACCGCCGAAGCCATCGACAAGATCTACGACGAAGTCGCCGCGACACCTCAGGACCAATTGGGCCTGGTGACCCGCGAAGCGGTCGGCGTGGTTGCGGCCATCGTGCCGTGGAACTTCCCGTTGATCATGGCCAGCTGGAAATTCGCCCCGGCCCTGGCGATGGGCAACTCGTTCATCCTCAAGCCTTCTGAAAAATCCCCGTTGACCGCGATCCGCATCGCGCAGCTGGCATTGGATGCCGGTATCCCGAAAGGCGTGTTCAACGTTTTGCCGGGCTACGGTCACACCGTCGGCAAGGCGCTGGCGTTGCACATGGACGTCGACGTGCTGGCCTTCACCGGCTCCACGGCGATTGCCAAACAACTGATGATCTACGCCGGCCAGAGCAACATGAAACGCGTCTGGGCGGAAGCGGGGGGCAAGAGCCCGAACGTGGTGTTCGCCGACGCACCGGATCTGCGCGCAGCCGCGCAGGCAGCGGCCAGCGGCATCGCCTTCAACCAGGGCGAAGTCTGCACCGCCGGTTCACGCCTGCTGATTGAACGTTCGATCCGCGAGCAGTTCATTCCGTTGTTGGTCGAAGCGCTGCAAGCGTGGAAACCGGGGCACGCGCTCGACCCTGCAACCACCGTCGGCGCGGTCGTCGACCAGCGTCAACTGGACAACGTGCTGCGCTACATCGGCATCGGCAAAGCGCAAGGCGCCGAACTGATAGCGGGCGGCAGTCGTACCCTCGAAGACACCGGTGGCCAGTACGTGGAGCCGACGATTTTCGACGGCGTGACCAACGCCATGACCATCGCCCAGGAAGAAATCTTCGGTCCGGTTTTGTCGGTGATCACCTTCGACACGGCGGAAGAAGCCTTGGCGATTGCCAACGACAGCATCTTCGGCCTGGCCGCCGGTGTGTGGACCAGCAACCTGAGCAAGGCCCACACCTTCGCCCGTGGCCTGCGTGCGGGCAGCGTCTGGGTCAACCAGTACGACGGCGGCGACATGACCGCGCCGTTCGGCGGGTTCAAGCAGTCGGGTAACGGTCGGGACAAATCGCTGCATGCGTTCGACAAATACACCGAACTCAAAGCGACCTGGATCAAGCTCTGATAACAATAAAGCGACGGTCGCCGGCTCTGTCGGCGACCCTCGGAGAAATGTATGAAACAAACGCATGTAAACAGCTACTACGCCGCCACCCGCAACTTCACCGGTGATTTCCCTGTGCTGGAAGGGGCGGTGGATTGCGATGTCTGTGTGATCGGCGCCGGCTACACCGGCCTGTCTTCAGCCCTGTTCCTCGCTGAAGCAGGCTACAGCGTGACCGTGCTCGAAGCCGCCAAAGTCGGTTTCGGCGCCAGCGGTCGCAACGGCGGTCAACTGGTCAACTCCTATAGCCGCGACGTCGACGTGATCGAAGAGCGCTACGGCGACAAGACTGCCGAAATCCTCGGCAGCATGATTTTCGAAGGCGCCGACATCATCCGTCAGCGCATACAGCACTACGACATCCAGTGCGATTACCGTCCCGGCGGCATCTTCGCGGCGATGAACAAGAAACAACTCAATGGCCTGGCCGAGCAGAAGAAGAGCTGGGAGCGCTACGGCAACAAGAGCCTGAAGATGCTCGACGCGGCCGACATCAAGCGCGAAGTCGGTTCCGATGCCTACGTCGGCGGCCTGCTGGACATGCAGGGTGGCCACATTCACCCGCTGAACCTGGCTTTGGGTGAGGCTTCGGCGATCATCGGCCTGGGCGGCAAGATCTACGAGCAATCGGCAGCGGTGGAAATCACCTACGGCGAGCCGATCACCGTGCGCACCGCCAAAGGCGTGGTGAAGGCCAAGTACCTGCTGATCGCCGGTAACGCGTATCTGCCGCAGGGCCTGGACAACCGCGTGACCAGCAAGAGCATGCCGTGCGGTTCGCAGATCGTCGTCACCGAGCCGTTGTCGGAGCAGCAAGCGCGTAGCCTGATCAAGAACAACTACTGCGTCGAAGACTGCAACTACCTGCTCGATTACTACCGCCTGACCGCGGACAACCGTCTGCTGTACGGCGGTGGCGTGGTCTACGGCGCCCGTGAACCGGACGACATCGAGCAACTGATCCGCCCGAAAATCCTCAAGACCTTCCCGCAATTGAAGGACGTGAAGATTGACTACCGCTGGACCGGCAACTTCCTGCTGACCATGTCGCGTATGCCGCAATTCGGCCGTATCGAGAAAAACGCCTACTACATGCAGGGCTACAGCGGCCACGGCGTGACCTGTTCGCACCTGGCCGGCAAACTGATCTCGGAAATGATCCGTGGCGATGCCGAACGTTTCGACGCGTTCGCTTCGCTGCCGCACATGCCGATGATCGGCGGGCGTACCTTCTCGGCACCGCTGACCGCTCTGGGCGCTGTGTACTACTCGCTGCGCGACCGTTTCGGCATCTAAGCTTTGCCTCTCCGGCGGCTTCTGTGCAACAGGAACCGCTGGTTTTTTATGCTTTCCCTGTGGGAGCCAGCCTGCTGGCGATGAGGTCATATCTGCCAAAATAGATGTCGCCTGACACACCGCTTTCGCCAGCAGGCTGGCTCCCAAAGGTTGTGCGACTTCATGGCAAATGGCTATTTTTTCGGCCATTTATCGAACCTGCTGAGCATTACCAACAAACGTGATTTAATAGCCGCCTTTCACGTTTCCGGGACCGGAAAACGGCGTAATCCGCGCCTGCTCTCCACCCCTCCTACCGGTTGGCGCATAAGGCTGTCATGGATACGGGCTCACGACTCAAATTAGTACGCGAAAGCTACAAACTGTCCCAGCGCGAGCTGGCACGGCGTAGCGGCGTCACCAATGCCACCATCTCCCTGATCGAACAGAATCGGGTCAGTCCTTCCGTCAGCTCCCTGAAGAAATTGCTGGAGGGCATCCCCATGTCCCTGGCCGACTTCTTCACCTTCGATCAGCCACCCCGCGAACACCAATACATCTTCCGCGCCAGCGAACAACCGGACCTCGGTCGCCATGGCCTGCGCCTGCTGCTGATCGGCGCGTCCGTCCCCAGCCGCCAGATGCGTCTGCTGCGCGAGCAATACGCCCCGGGCGCCAGCTCCGGGGAAGAACCGATCGTGCATGCCGAAGGCGAGGAGTGTGGCCTCGTTACGCGTGGCACCGTGGAGTTGACCGTCGATGGTCAGGTCAGCGTGCTCAACGCCGGCGACGGCTATTACTTCCCGACGACCTTGCCGCACCGGTTTCGCAACATCGGCCAGGATGAGGCGGAAATCATCAGCGCGAACACGCCGGCGAACTTCTGATCAATGTAGATCAGTCTTGTACCCCATGATTTTTGTGTAGGAGCGAGCTTGCTCGCGATGGACCGCGCAGCCATCCCCTCGCCACAGATTCGGTGCTGCGCTTCCTGGATGGTCACGCGCCACCGGCGAAGCCCATGTCGCGAAGGACGCAATCATGCGGGTCATGGCGGGGTCTCCAGACGGGGTCGTGCGAGCGCAGACTTTCACTTTATGGAACCTACATCATCCGCAGCGTCTAAATTTTAGGGAACTCTCCCGCGATGAAGGAACGACTCATGTCTAAATCTCGCTCATTGATTGCAGCGGTTACTTGCCTGGCGCTGGTCTGCGGGTCAGCCACAGCGTTGGCCGAGCCCGGCAAGGGGCAGGGCAATGGCAACCAGAGCAGTCATGGAAACAAACACAAGAACTCCGGTGGAGACGACTGGAGCCACGGCCCGAGCGTCAATCGCGACAGCGTGTTCGGGATCATTAGCGTGAATCGCGACTACTGGAGCCCAGGCCCTGCCTTGCCACCGGGCATCCAGAAAAACCTCGCCCGCGGCAAGCCGTTGCCGCCCGGTATTGCCAAGAAACTGGACGGTCGGTTGATCGGCAGCCTGCCTCACTATGATGGTTATGAATGGCAGCAAGTCGGCACGGACCTGATTCTGGTCGCGCTGGCCACCGGGCTGATTTATGAAATTCTCGATGGTGCGTTTCATTAGCGTTTGAGCGGCGGATTTGCTTTGCCGTAGTACGGTGCCCGTCCGTCGAAACACTTGAACTGCAAGGGTGATATCGCGTCATACATCAGGCGATATCAAGCCATTAAGGAAGCGATCATGCTTTTAAAAAACAAGAGTCTCGTTGCAGTTATGTCGTGCGCCCTGATGTTGGCAGCTGCCCCGTTGCTGCCTGATGGCGTGTCCTTCATGGGTTCTGCCTACGCCAAAGACGGAGGTGGCGGTGGCGGTGGTAATGGCGGTGGAAACGGCGGCGGTAATGGCGGCGGTAATGGTGCCGGAAACGGTGGCGGCCATGGCGGCGGGATCGGCGGCGGCAACGGTGGTGGTGCAGGTCACTCCGGCGGCTCTGCCAGCAACGGCCACGGTAAAGGTTTGGCCAGCGATCACGCCGGCAAGGCTGTCCGCGACCATGGCGAAAGCGGAAATCACTACGGCAGTGAGCGCAACGGCGATCGCGGCCATGGCTCGACGACCTCGGCTGTCGCCCATTCCAAAGATACGCGCGGCTTGAGCAAAGCCACGGCTATTTCGGCCACGACCCCGGGTGATCACAACACCAAAGGGTTGACCAAGGCCGGCTCGCTGGACCATTGAGTCAACGCCTGAACTGACCGGACTCCACAAAAAAACCGCATTCGTGCGGTTTTTTTTTGCGCTCCAGAAAATACGCCGTTCATCGCCTCGCAAACCGGCTACATTAGTAATTTGCTGAGCCCTGTAGCTCGCACGTTTGCCGACCTGTTCAACCTCGGTTGTCACTCCCCGCCGCTTGAGTTTCCTGAGACCGAGTTGATTGCCTGCTGGCACACACGATTCGATGCCGATGAAGCCTTGCAATGGTTACGTGTGCAGTTAAGGGATAGTGCGGCCAACCAAGTTCACTCATTATCCGCATCACGATTTACGACGGAGTTACTCATGGATCAGCAAGGCAGCCATCCGCACGAACGAATTCCTGCGATTCAACGCCGGAGTACCGTGCGCGACCTGCTGATTCCCGAGTGGCTCAGCAACTATCGGCCCGACTGGTTCAGGGGTGACATCATCGCCGGGCTCACCGCCGCGGCGGTGGTGATTCCCAAGGCACTGGCGTACGCCACCATCGCCGGCCTTCCGGTGCAGGTCGGCCTGTACACCGCGCTGGTGCCGATGGTGATTTATGCGCTGCTCGGCAGCTCGCGCCCACTCAGCGTCAGCACCACCACGACGTTGGCCATCCTGGCCGGCTCGGCACTCGGCCAGATCAGCCCCGACGGCGATGCCGCGACGTTGCTCGCGGCGTCCGCTACGCTGGCGCTGATGGTGGGGGCAATCCTGATTGTGGCAGGGATCCTGCGGCTGGGCTTTGTCGCCAACTTCATTTCCGAACCGGTGTTGGTGGGGTTCAAGGCCGGCATCGGTGTGGTCATCGTGCTGGACCAGATCCCCAAACTGCTGGGCACGCACATCGACAAGGCCGGGTTTGTGCACAACCTGGTGGCGACCTTTCAAAGCCTCGGACACGCCTCGCTGCCGACCGTGGCGGTGGGCGTGTCCATGGTGCTGTTGCTGATCGGCATGAAGCGTTTTACACCGAAATTACCGGCACCGTTGATTGCCGTGGCGATCGGCATTGTTGCGATGAGCCTGTTGAACCTTGAGCGTTTCGGCGTTTCGGCCGTCGGCGCGGTGCCGATTGGCCTGCCTGGGCTGACGATGCCCATCTGGTCGATGGCGGAAGCCCTCTGGCCCTCGGCGCTGGGCATCGCGCTGATGAGTTTTACCGAGACCATTGCTGCAGGACGCGCCTTCGCCCGCAATGACGAGCCTACGCCTCAACCGAACCGTGAGCTGGTTGCCACCGGCGTCGCCAACATCGGCGGTGCCTTTCTCGGCGCCATGGTTGCCGGTGGCGGCACGACCCAAACCGCCGTGAATCGCCTGGCCGGCGCACGCTCGCAACTGGCCGCACTGGTGACCGCGGCGTTGTCGCTGGGCACTTGCCTGTTACTGGCGCCGTTCATTGGTCAGATGCCCAACGCCACGCTCGCTGCGGTGGTGATTGTGTATTCGGTGGGGCTGATCGAACCGGCAGAATTTCGCGAGATCCTGTCGGTTCGCCGTACCGAATTTGTCTGGGCCGTGGTGGCGATGCTCGGGGTGATGTTGCTGGGCACGCTGCAAGGCATTGTCGTGGCGATTGTCGTGTCGTTGGTGGCGTTGGCCTATCAAGTGTCCGATCCGCCCGTGCATCGCCTGGGGCGCAAACCCGGTACCAACGTCTATCGTCCGCAGTCCGAAGAGACTGCCGAAGACGAACAGTTTGACGGGTTGCTGTTGCTGCGCCCGGAAGGTCGCGTGTTCTTCGCCAATGCCGAGCGTATCGGCGAGAAGATGCGCCCGCTGATCAATGACGCTAACCCCGACGTGGTGATTCTCGACCTGCGCAGTGTGTTCGACCTGGAATACACCGCCTTGAAGATGCTGACCCTGGCGGAGCAGCAAATGCGCGAAAAAGGTATTTCACTCTGGATGGTGGGCATGAGCCCGTCGGTGTGGGACATGGTTATCAAGGCCCCGTTGGGTCGTACGCTGGGCGAGTCGCATATGTTCTTGAACCTGGAGCAGGCGGTCGATCATTACCAGCGCAGTCGACAGTGAATGAGCGTTCGCAAGCGCTCCCCGGACGTATTTTGACGAAATGAACGAGGTATCGGCGATGGCGAAGAAGAAGGCTGAAGCGAAGACCAAGCCTGTTGAAACTGACAAGCTCAAGAACAAGGATTATCTCGAGGAGCTGGCCCGGCTGCATGTCGAACTGGTCAAGCTGCAAGAGTGGGTCAAGCACAAGGGCCTGAAGGTTTGCATTATCTTCGAAGGGCGTGACGGGGCAGGCAAGGGCGGTACGATCAAGGCCCTCACCGAGCGGGTCAGCCCACGGGTTTTCCGGGTCGTGGCCTTGCCGGCGCCGACGGAACGGGAAAAAAGCCAGATGTATTTGCAGCGTTACCTGCCGCATTTACCGGCGGCCGGTGAGGTGGTGATTTTCGACCGCAGTTGGTACAACCGCGCCGGTGTGGAACGGGTCATGGGGTTCTGCACGGAAGACCAGGTCAGGAACTTCCTCGACAAAGTGGCACCGCAAGTCGAGCATGCGCTGGTCGAGTCGGGGATCATCCTGCTCAAGTACTGGCTCGAAGTCAGCTCTGAGGAGCAGACCCGCCGGCTCACGGCGCGTATCACCGATGGCCGCAAGATCTGGAAATTGTCACCGATGGACATCAAGTCCTATAGCCGGTGGTACGAGTATTCCCGCGCGCGTGACGACATGTTCGAGGCGACCGATACCGAATACGCCCCATGGCGCGTTGCCAACTCGAACGACAAGCGTCGGGCGCGACTCAATATCATCAATGATGTGTTGAACAGCATCCCTTACGAGGATGTGCCACGTGAGAAAGTGAAGCTGCCAAAACGGCAGGGGCCGGGCGACTACCGCGAGCCGGACTATCCGTACAAGTTCATTGCTGAAAAATACTGACTGTTGTAAATGACAGGAGCCAGGCAATAGCCTGGCTCCTGTGTTACCGCATCAGGCCTTGATTACATAGCCGTAAGCCCGAGTGCGGCCTCCTTCCTGCTTCAAGTACACGCCTTGCAACTCTGGCGTGAAGCCTGGCAAGGCGTTGATGCCTTCTTCCAGCGCCAGGAAATACTTCAGCACCGCACCACCCCAGATTTCGCCGGGCACCACGCACAGCACGCCAGGTGGATAAGGCAGTGCGCCCTCGGCGGCGATCCGGCCGTCTGCATCCGCCAATGCCACCAGTTCGACGTTGCCACGGATGTACTCGTTCTGCGCTTGCTGCGGGTTCATCGCTTTTTTCGGGAAGTGTTCCTTGCGGAACATCGCCTTCTGCAGATGCTGGACGTCGCGCTCGCGGTACAGGTCGTGCATTTCCTGGCAGAGCTGGCGGATGGTGTAGTTGCGGTAGCGTTCCTCGTTCAACCCATAGATTGTCGGCAACACCCGGCTCATCGGCGCGTCATCGCTGATGAACCGCTCGAAACGGGCGATCTGCGCGGCGAGGTGGGTCATTTTCGCCCAGTCTTCCGCCGGGGTCAGCAGGAACAGAATCGAGTTCAGGTCGCATTTTTCCGGGACGATGCCGTTCTCGCGCAAGAAGTTGGCGAGGATGCCGGCATGGATACCGAAGTCGGTGTAGCTGCCATCGACCGGGTCGATCCCCGGCGTGGTGAACAGCAACTTGCACGGGTCAATGAAGTACTGCTTCTCGGCGTACCCGCTAAAGGCATGCCAGCGATCCTTCGGATGGAACTCGAAGAAGCGCAGGTCATTGGCGATCTCATCCGTTGGATAGTCTTCCCACGCCCGCCCTTCAATCGTGTCGGGCACGAAGGGGCGCACCATGGTGCAGGCTTCCAGAATCAGTTTGCGGGCATCGATGCCGAACTTCACGCAGTCCTCCCACAGCCGCAGGCCACTGCGGCCGGCGTGGATACGCGCGTTGACATCCAGCGAGGCGAACAACGGGTAGAACGGGCTCGTCGAGGCCTGGGCCATGAACGAGTTGTTCAGCCGGTGATGGTTGCAGTAGCGGTCCTGGCCCTTGATGTGCCGGTCTTTCTTGTGCACCTGAGACGCCTGGGAGAAACCGGCCTGCTGTTTGTGCACCGATTGGGTGACGAAGATGCCGGGATCGTTTTCATCCAGTTCCAGCAGCAGGGGCGAGCAGTCTTTCATCATCGGAATGAACTGCTCGTAACCGACCCACGCCGAGTCAAACAGGATGTAGTCGCACAACTTGCCGATGCGGTCGACGACCTGCCGGGCGTTGTAGATGGTGCCGTCGTAGGTGCCGAGCTGAATGATCGCCAGGCGGAACGGCCGTGGCAGTTGAGCCTTGTCCGGCGCGACCTCGGCAATCAGTTCACGCAGGTAGTCTTCTTCAAAGCAGTGCGAGTCGATACCGCCAATGAAGCCGTAAGGGTTACGCGCGGTTTCCAGGTACACCGGTGTTGCTCCGGACTGGATCAGCGCCCCTTGGTGATTGGACTTGTGGTTGTTGCGGTCGAACAGCACCAGGTCGCCCGGAGTGAGCAGGGCGTTGGTTACCACTTTGTTGGAGGCCGAGGTGCCGTTGAGCACAAAATAGGTTTTGTCGGCGTTGAACACTTTCGCCGCATGTTTTTGTGCCAGCAGCGCCGGGCCTTCGTGGATCAGCAGGTCGCCCAGCTTGACGTCGGCGTTGCACATGTCGGCGCGAAACAGCGTTTCGCCAAAGAAGTCGAAAAACTGCCGCCCCGCCGGGTGTTTGCGGAAGAATTGCCCGCCCTGGTGGCCCGGGCAGGCGAACGTGGCGTTGGCCGATTCGGTGTACTTTTTCAGCGAGTCGAAGAAGGGTGGCAGCAGGGTTGCTTCATAGGCGCGGGCGGCAGTTTCCAGTTGGTTGCCATGGTATTCGACGTTGGCGCGGGTCCGGTCGAAAATGCCATTGACCTGCAACAATACGTCTTGCAGGTGTTTGTAGACCTGCCGGGGTTGGGTTTCAACACCGGGGGAGGCAACCAGGAAAATCGGAATATCGAAACCGGTGCGCTGGATGGTGTCCAGGGCACCGGCCAATACATCGGCAACAGAGACCACCGCAACCCCGACATTGGTGAAGTCGGTGTCGTGGAGCAGGACCACTTCCCGGGCATTTTTGAAACATTCCTGCGCGCCTTCGCTGGCGGCAATCTTCAGGGCTTTCATCGTGGCGTCTCCTGGCGGGCACTCAATTGTCCGCAGCTTTTATAGAGATCAATCTTCGAGGGAGCCTTCCAGTTCCCCAGATCGAAAATCGTGTCACCACTGGTTATAGAGCATTTTCCCGATCTGTCAGGCTTTTACTCTCGTCTGGCGCGGATTGCCGACAGACGCTTGATTCAAATCAACGAAGCCGTGCCGATCAGGCGTGCCCTAGCGCAATGGCAAAAGACACCACGATCATGCAGGCGAAAGCGAAATTGAGATTCATGAGGGTTCCATCCGTCCAATGGGCAATGGCGCCATTTTGAACAGATCGGGAGCAAATAAAAAATTCGGTGTAGTGATTTGAATGATCGAGGGCATTGATACTTGGTGATGTATTTGTGGTGGGGCGGCTGGCCCCATCGCGGGCAAGCCCCTTCCCACAGGGGATATCGGCCAGACCAAATTTTGTGGTCGACCGGAATCCCTGTAGGAGCAAGCTTGCTCGCGATGAGGCCAGCACAGACAACATCAATGCTGAATATGCAGCAATTGACTCAGCGCAACCGCTCAAGCATCTGGTAGTACCACATGCCCGCCGCCAACATCGGGTTGCCCAGCAGATCACCCATCGGCACACGGATGTGCTGACACGCGGCGAACGTATCGTAATGCTCCATTTGCCCGGTGATCGCCCGGCCCATGATTTCACCCATGATGTGGGTGGTGGCGATGCCATGGCCGGAGTAGCCCTGGCAATACCAGACGTTGTCCGAAAGCTTGCCCAGTTGCGGGATGCGATTGATCACAATGCCCATCGCGCAGCTCCACTGATAATCGATGGCCACGCCTTTGAGCGCCGGAAACGTCTGTTCGATGCACGGGCGCAACTCGGCGGCGATGTCGCGTGAATCCTTGCCGCTGTAGTTGGCGCCACCACCGAACAGCAGGCGACCGTCGGCGGTCAGGCGATAGTAGTCGAGCACGAAACGGCAGTCGTACACGGCAAGGTCTTCGGGGTTGATCTGCTGCGCCAGATCGCCCAGCGGCGCGGTGGTGACGATGCCGCCCATGGCCGGGAAAATCTTGCCCTTGAGCTTGCCCGGTTCGAGCTTGTGGTACACGTCGCCGGCCAGCAGCACTTGATTGGCATCGATGCGGCCATGGGCGGTGCGCACGCCCGGCGTGTCGCCATGGATGATTTCCAGCACTTCGCTGTTTTCGAAGATCAGCGCGCCCAGGCTTTCGGCCGCCCGCGCTTCACCGATGCACAGGTTGAGCGGGTGCAAATGCATGTTGCGGGTGTTCTTGATCGCGCCGTGATAGAGATCGCTTTGCAACAGATCGCGTACCTGGCTGCGGTCGAGCAGGCTGACCTCGTCGCCCATGCCACGACGCACCGCTTCGTCGTAATCCTTGCGCAAGCCGTCCATGTGACTGCGCTTGTACGCGGCATGCAAGTGACCGTGCTTGAGGTCGCAGGCGATGCCGTATTTCTCGACCCGCTGCTGGATGATCTGGTGCCCGCGCCAGCGCAGGTGCCAGATGAAATCGTCGACGTCTTCGCCGATGGTGCGGCGCATCTGTTTGCGCATCGCTTCATCGCCCGAGAGGCTGCCGGTGACCTGGCCGCCATTGCGCCCGGTGGCGCCCCAGCCGATTTTATTACTTTCGACAATGGCGACTTTCAGGCCTTTTTCCGCCAGTTCGACAGCGGTGGCGACGCCGGTGAAACCGCCACCGATGATCACCACATCGACACGATGCTGACCTTGCAGGGTCGGGTAATCGGTGTCCTGGTTAAGGGTGGCGGTGTAGTAGGAATTGCAGCGTTGTTGGGTCATGTCAGTGTCCAGGGGAAATTGGGAGAACATTGCCAGTCAAGTGAACGCAGCCCTTTGTGGGAGCGAGCCTGCTCGCGATAGCGATCGCCCAGTCAACAATGATGTTGAATGTGGTGGCCTCATCGCGAGCAGGCTCGCTCCCACAGGGATTGAATTGGACCGATTGACGGAGAAGGGCTTACGCTTCAGTCAAATACCAGCGCCAGTCCTGCTCACCCACTTCAGCCATGAACTGCCGGTACTCGGCACGTTTGACCGCCAGATACACCCCCAGAAATTCCTGACCCAATGCATCCCGCGCCCACACCGAATTTTCCAGCGCCGTCAGCGAAGTCAGCCAATCGGTCGGCAGCAATTGCGTGGCTTGCGCATAGCCGTTGCCTTCCACCGGATCGCCCGGATCGATGTTTTCGCTGAAGCCCCGATGGATCCCCGCCAGAATGGCTGCCGCTGCCAGATACGGGTTGGCGTCGGCGCCGCAGATGCGGTGTTCGATGTGGCGGCTGTTGGTCGGGCCACCCGGCACGCGCAGGCTGACGGTGCGATTGTCGACGCCCCAGGTCGGCGCGAGCGGTGCGTAGCTGTTGGCCTGGAAACGCCGGTACGAGTTGGCGTTAGGGCAGAACAGCAGCAAGGAATCAAGCAACGACGCCAGCATGCCGCCGATGGCGGTGCGCAACAGAGGTGTACCGGCCGGGTCTTCGGACGCGAACAGATTGCGCCCCTCGGCATCGGCGATGCTGACGTGCATGTGCATGCCGGTGCCCGCCAGGTGATCGAACGGTTTGGCCATGAACGTTGCCTGCATGCCGTGCTTGTGGGCGATGGCTTTCACCAGACGCTTGTAGCGCACCGCTTGGTCCATCGCTTCCAGGGCATCGCCATGTTCCAGGGTGATTTCCACCTGGCCCGGTGCGTACTCGGAAATCGCTGTGCGTGCCGGAATGCCGTGGAGCTTGCACGCCCCATAAAGGTCGGCGAGGAACGGTTCGATCTGCTCCAGTTCGCGCAGGCCATACACCTGCGTGTGTCGCGGTCGACCACCGTCCGCGTCCAGCGCCGGTTGTGGGCGTCCATTGTGGTCGCGCTTGGCGTCCAGCAAGTAGAACTCCAGTTCGCAGGCCATCACCGGGTAGTAACCCTCGGCTTTCAGACGGTCGATCACATTGATCAGCAGGTGACGCGGGTCGGCGATGCTCGCCGGCATGCCTTCTTCAGGGTGCATGCTGACCTGCACGGCGGCGGTCGGAATCTGCCGCCACGGCAAGCGCACCAGGCTGCCTTCGAGCGGGTAAGCGCGGCAATCGATATCGCCCACATCCCAGACCAGCCCGGAGTTTTCGACGTCCTCACCCTGCAGGGTCAAACCGAGGATGGTGCTGGGCAGCGGACGACCGCTTTCGTAGACCGCCAGCAGTTCTTCGCGGTGCAACAGCTTGCCGCGTGGCACACCGTTGGCGTCGAGAATGAACAGCTCGATCATATCGATATCGGGGTTGTCGGCCAGAAAGCGTTTGGCGTCTTCAAGGGCTGCGAATTTCATTGTTTGTCACTCACGTTGGCGTCCTGCGGACGCACGGATTCGGGCCTCGGCACGACGACGGATGCAAAGATCCGGGGCATGCAGGCAAAGGATTAGCGAGGGAGGGGGCTCGACGCGTTGGGGACGCGCTTAGACGAGCAGGGTGCTATCCGGCGGACGTGCGGAGTGACGAAGTTTGGAACGGCTCAAGGCCATGGGCAGGTTGACAATGCGGTTCATAGCGAGTGTTTCCAGCATTGGAAATCGTCGGCGGCAAGTGTGACAAGCCATCCGGTCGTGGCTGGATACTAGGGGGGAAAGCGGCGCGTGTAAACGTCTCATTCATTGCATCAGGTGCACACCCAGCCCGATCCCCCCACAACCGATCAACACTTCGATCACGCCGCGCTTGAACCGCAGCAACGCAACGGCCGCGGCTATTGCTATCAGCGCCGAAGGCCAGTCGAGGTTTCCACTGAAACCGTTCGGCCACAGCACGTGATAAGCAAAAAAACACGCGAGATTAAGAATCACCCCGACCACCGCGGCGGTGATCGCTGTCAGCGGAGCGGTGAACTTGAGTTCGTTGTGCGTCGACTCCACCAGCGGGCCACCGGCGAGAATGAACAGGAACGAGGGCAGGAAGGTGAACCAGGTCACCAATGTGGCCGCGAGCGCACCGGCGATAAACGCCTGGTCCGGGCCGAATACCTCAAGCACATACCCGCCGATGAAACCGACAAACGCCACCACCATGATCAGCGGCCCGGGAGTGGTTTCGCCGAGCGCCAGGCCGTCGATCATCTGCGTCGGCGTCAGCCATCCATAGTGGCCGACCGCGCCCTGGTACACATACGGCAGCACCGCGTAGGCGCCGCCGAAGGTCAGTAGTGCCGCTTTGGTGAAGAACCAGCCCATTTGCGTCAACGTGCCTTCCCAGCCAAATAGGGCGGTGAGTGTGGCCATGGGCAGAGTCCACAAAATCGCACCGACAACGGCCAGGCGTGCCAGTTTCAAACCACTGAACCGGGCGTGTTCAGGCGGTGGGGTGTCGTCGTCGATCAACGCCGGGCCGAAGGTTTTTTGCGCAGCGCTGTGTCCGCCGGTCCTGAACTTTTCCGGGGCCAGTCGCCCGCCGAAATAGCCGATCACCGCAGCCGCCAACACGATCAGCGGAAACGGCACATTGAGCACGAAGATGGCCACGAAGGACGCCGCAGCGATGCCCCACAGCCAATTGTTTTTCAGCGCCCGCGAGCCGATCCGGTGAGCCGCCTGCACCACAATTGCCGTCACCGCCGGCTTGATCCCATAAAACAGACCGGCCACTACCGGCACGTCACCGAAGGCGACGTACACCCAGGACAGGGCGATCAGAATGAACAGCGACGGCAACACAAACAGCACACCAGCAATCACACCGCCCCAGGTTCGGTGCATCAGCCAGCCGATGTAAGTCGCCAGCTGTTGCGCCTCGGGGCCGGGCAGCAACATGCAATAGTTGAGCGCGTGCAGAAAGCGCCGCTCGGAGATCCAGCGCCGCCGTTCGACCAACTCCTGGTGCATGATCGAAATCTGCCCGGCCGGCCCGCCGAAACTGATGAACCCGAGTTTGAGCCAGAACAGGAACGCTTCACGCAGGCTGATGGCTTGGGGTGTCGACAGATCCTGTTCCGAGGTCGGCTTCAAACGTTTTTTCCTTAGAAGCGCGGTGGTTGAACCACCGCTCATATTCATCAAGCGGCGCAGGCTGAAAACAATGGGCAACGGCGTCCAATCACTGGTGATGAGCGGGTCATCGACGATGGTCCATGAAGCATGCCGTCACCGCCGTCACTGCGCCCCAAACATCACCGTCCAGTAAATCCCGCCGTCGCTTTTCGGATCGGTCGCATATGCCGCACCCAACTCGCGAAACTGCGGATTCATCAGGTTGGCGCAATGACCGGCGCTGGCCAACCAGCCATCGACCACCTTGCGCACGCTGTCTTGCCCGGCAGCGATGTTTTCGCCGATTTGCTGGAAGTCGTAGCCCGCCAGTTCTGCGCGATCGCCCGGTGTGCGGCCGTCGCGATCCCTGTGGTCGAAGTAGTTGTTGTTGGCCATGGACCGCGCGTGGGTCTCGGCAGCCGCCGCCAGTGTGGCGTTCCAGGTCAGCGGTGTGGTGGCCGCAAAGGATTGCGTGCCGCACTGGGTGGGGCGGGAGCGGGCTGTGTTGAGTTCGGCCAGCAGTTTCTGGCCTTCGGTTTGCCAGTCGCCCAGGCGTCCGCTCAACAGAGGGCGCGCCAGGGTAATGCGCCATTCACGGTCCTGGCGGCTGATGCCGACATCGACGAATTGCGGGTCCAGCACGATCTGGCAAAAACTTTCCTGGATGGCTTTCATGGCCGACGGCGCATCACGCGGCCCGGTCAGGCTGATCGCCTGCACGTTCTTCATCGGATAACCGGCCGAGGCCATGGCCTGCTGCAGATTACCGACGTTGGTGGCGGACAGCACCAGGCGTGGATCGGCCGACAGTGGCGGCAATTCCGACGAGGCCTGGCCGGCACAGCGCTGCGGTTGGCTGCGGTACTGGTTGATCGCTTCGATCAACTGCGACTCGTCGCTGGCGACCGCTGAGGCGGCGAACACCAGGCCCAGTGACAAACCGGCAAAACGCAGCGCGGATGAAATCAAACGCATGGGAATCCCCTTTGAACTGACTGCGCCCATGATGCGCGAAGTTGCCCTCTTCAGGGCAACGGATTTTCCAAGTGTAGTGGGGTCAGGTGCAATCATTTCACTACTACACTGAAGCGACATCGCCCACAGGGTTGCGCCCACCCATGCGCCGTCACTGGATCGCCGCTTGCCTTGCCATCACACTGCTCGCCAGTCCTGTACTTGCCAAACCAAAAATTGCCAGTTCTCCTGGTGGTGCGATGGGCGCTCCGACTCGGTACAGGAAGAGGTGCCTTACGCGATGGCCAAGGAAATCGCGCGCAAGGCGCTGAACAAGCAACTGCCGGATCGCACAAAAGGCGCGCTGTACTTTCATGACCGCACGGTGAAGCCGGATTGGGCCAGGAAATACACCAACACGGCGAACATCGGTTTGTTCAAGTTTTACAAGCCAAAGGGAGGGGATGCGAAGTAGTACTGTTCGACGGCCTCGTTGACCCGGCTCATGGCATACCTCCGGGTCAAGTGTCAGGGGCGTTGGCCTTCAGGCGCCGCGGCCCACACTTGACCTGTTTACTTCAAATACCACCCCCACGGCTGGTCGCTGATGTACTCGGTCACTTGCTTGACCTCCAGGTAATTGTGCAACCCCCATTGCCCCAGTTCCCGGCCGATGCCGCTGTGTTTCATGCCGCCCCAAGGCGCTTCGACGAAGGTCGGTTGCGAGCAGTTGACCCAGACGATCCCGGCGCGCAGCTGGTTGGCGACGCGTGCAGTGCGCTGCAAATCGGCGCTCATCACTGCGCCGGCGAGGCCGAAGCGGCTGGCGTTGGCCATTTGCACCGCTTGTTCTTCGGTCTTGAAGCGCTTGATGCACAGCACCGGCCCGAACACTTCTTCACGCCACAAAATGCTGCTGTGGCCGGGTTCGTCGAAGATGGCCGGTTCGATGAAGTAACCCTCGGACAGATGCGCCGGTCGCCGCCCACCCGTGAGCAAATGGGCGCCACTGGCCAAGCCCTGATCGATGAAACCGAGCACCTTGTCGTACTGGCCCTGGCTCACCAGCGGACCCAGCAGCACACCGGGCTGCATGCCAGGGCCAATGCTGATATTGCGGGTTTCCTCAACCAACCGTTCGATCAGGCGCGGGGCAATGCTTTCCTGTACCAGCAGGCGTGAAGTGGCGCTGCACACCTGGCCCTGGTTCCAGAAAATCCCGAACAGAATCCATTCCACGGCGGCGTCGACATCGGCGTCATCGAACACAATGAAGGCCGACTTGCCACCCAATTCCAGGCTGATGTTCTTGATGTCCCGCGCCGCCGCCGACATGATTTTCGCCCCGGTGGGCACGCTGCCGGTAAAGGCCAGTTTGTCCACGCCGGGGTGTTCGGTGAGCGGGCTGCCGGCTTCGGCGCCGAGGCCGGTGACGACGTTCAGCACCCCGGCGGGCAAGCCGATACGGTCGGCGGCGGCGGCCAGTTCCAGTGCAGTCAGCGGCGTCAGCTCCGACGGTTTCAACACCACGGTGGCCCCGGCGGCCAATGCCGGCGCGACCTTCCACGCGGCCATCAGAAGCGGGTAGTTCCAGGGGATGATTTGCCCGGCGACGCCAATCGGTTCATGGCGGATGCGGCAGCGAAAACGCGCGTCCGGCAGGGCCAGCGGCTGGTCCTGTTGTTGGTCCAGGTCACGGGCCAAACCGGCGTAATAACGAAAGCAACCAATCGCATCGCCAATGTCCCACTGCGCTTCTGGCAGCGGCTTGCCGTTGTCGCGCACTTCCAGTTCCGCCAGCGCCTGCTGGCCGCTTTCCAGTTCATCGGCCAACGCTTCCAGCCACTGTGCGCGCTCGGCGCCGCGGGTCTGGCCCCAGCCATTGTCGAAGGCGCGACGGGCCGCGCGCACGGCATGATCGACATCCTCTTCAGTGCCTGCCGCCACGCGGTGGAACACCTGTTCGGTGGCCGGATCGATCACGTCCAGATAACCGCCCAGATCCGGGCTGACCCATTCGCCGTTGATGTAGAGCTGATCACGCATGGTTCGACTCCTGAACGCCGGTGTGGCGGTTTTGCAAATGGCGGGAAATAAACAGTAGGGCCAGCGACACGCAGATGATCACCGTCGAAATGGCGTTGATCTCTGGCGTCACGCCGCGGCGGATGGAAGAAAAGATGTAGATCGGCAACGTCGTTTCGGAACCGGCGACGAAAAACGCGATGATGAAATCGTCGAAGCTGAAGGTGAACGCCAACAGGAACCCGGCCATGATCGCCGGGCTGATCTGCGGCAGGGTCACTCGCCAAAAGGTGTCCATCGGCGGGGCGTAGAGGTCCGCGGAGGCTTCGAGCAAGGCCTTGTCCAGCGAGTCGACGCGACTGCGCACGATCACCATCACCAGCGCCATGGTGAACAACGAATGCGCGGCGATCACCGTAAAGAACCCCATGTTCAGCTTCGGCACCGTCGGCAACCAACTCGCCAGCAGCGGGTTGATCAGGTCAAACAGGCTGATGAACGCGATCAGCGTCGAGATACCGATGACGATGCCCGGCACGATGATCGCGCAGTAGGTCAACGCATCGAACAGCAGGCGTACTTTGGGGCCACAGCGCTGCAAGCCAAAAACCGCCAGGGTGCCGAACAGCGTGGCGATCACCGCCGAACTGAAGGCAATCAGCGCGCTGTTACCCAGGGCTTCCATGATGAACGGGTTGCCGAATGCGGTGCCGAACCACTGCACCGAGCAGCATTGGAACGCCAGACCACTGCGCCCGGCGTTGAAGCTGAACAGCACGATCAAGGCAATCGGCGCGTAGAGGAACAGGTACAGCGAGGTTGAATAGCTGCGCAGCCACATGTCACAGGCCTCCATCGGCAGGGCGGCCGCCGTAGCGCGCCACCAGTTTCAAGTACACGCCGATGATCAGCAGCATCATCGCCACCAACGTCATGGCCAACGCACTGCCGAACGGCCAGTTGCGCGATTGCAGGAACAAGTCGACCAGCGCGTTGCCGACAAAGAACACCTTGCCGCCGCCGAGAATGGCCGGGATCAGGAACTCGCCCATCAACAGGATGAACACCAGCATCACCCCGGTGATGATCCCCGGCGCAGACAACGGCAAAGTGATGCGGCGAAAGCTTTCGAAGGCACTGGCGCCCAGGTCCGCCGAGGCTTCGAGCAGGCGCTTGTCGAGTTTTTCCAGGCTGACGTAAATCGGGAACACCATCAGCGGCAGGTAGCCATAGACGATGCCGATCAGCACCGCCCACGGCGTGTTGATCAACCGCACATCTTCAAGGCCCAAACTGGCCAGCAGCGCCGGAATGCCCTTGCCGCTGAGGATGAAAATCCAGGCGTAGGTGCGGATCAGGAAACTGGTCCAGAACGGCACAATCACCAACGTTAGCAACAGCGAGCGGTTCCTCGTGACCTTGACCGCCAGAAAATACGCCAGCGGATACGCCGCCACCAGGCACACCAGCGTGCCCAGTGGCGCCAGCATCAGCGTGTTGCTGAACGCCGCGCCGCGCGAGCCGAGGTTCAGGTAGTTGGCCAACGTGAAGCCACCCGCGTAACCGCCCACGGCACTGCGCTCGCCGAAACTGAAGACCAGAATGATCACCAGCGGCATCAACAACAGCAGCAGGAACCACAGGGTCGAAGGCAAGAGCATCAGCAGCGTGATGCGCCGGCCGAGGCTGCGCCGTTGGCGTACCTCGACCGACAGGGCGAGGCCCGGCTGCACCGTTTGCGGGTGGGCGGCGGCATTCATGGGTGACTCCTCATTGGCCATGGCTAGACGATCAGGCGGACTTGAAGCGCGCCATCAGTTCGGCACGCGCCGGGCTGGTCAGCGTCGCGGCGGCACCGAACTCCAACGGGCTCAGGGCCTCGGCGGCCGGGTACATGATCGGATCGTCGAGCATCGCCACAGGCAGTAGCGCATCGACACGCTTGTCGCCGCTCGGGTAGCCATGGCTCAGCACTTCCAGCTTGTTGTGCTGCGGGTCGAGCAGGTAATTGATGAAGGCGTAGGCGGCGTCCTTGTGCTCCGAACTTTTCGGAATCGCGAAAAAGTCGCTCCACAACTCGCCACCTTCCTTGCCCAGTTCGAATTGCATTTGCGCGTTGTCGCGGTGCAGTTGCGAAGCATCGCCGGTCCACGACATCGCCAGCCAGGCATCGCCGCTGCGCATCGACGGCTGAATGTCGGAGTTGATCGCGAACAGGTGCGGCTTGACGTCGATCAGCAGTTTTTCCGCGTCGGCCAGTTCTTTAGGGTCCAGGGAGTTGAAGCTGTAGCCGAAGCTTTTCAGCGCGTTGCCGATGGCGGTCAACTGGTAATCGTGAACGATCGTGCGACCACTGGCCGGGCCTCGGGCGGCGGCCCAGAACTCCTTCCAGCTGGTGGGGCCGTTTTTCAGTTTGCCGGTGTCGTAGAGCATGCCGGTGGTGCCCCAGTTCTTCGGCACCGCGTAGACCTTGCCGTCTACGGTGCCCTGGGCCATGAATTTCTGCTGGAACGCCGAAGCGTCGAAATTGGGAATGCGCGACAGGTCCAGCGGCTCGATCAGCCCCAGGCCGACGTAGGTGCTGATGGTGTAGTTGGTCGGCACCAGCACGTCCCAGCCACTGCCGCCGGCCTGCAATTTGGCGAGCATTTCTTCGTTGGAGCCGAACACGCTCATCGATACCCGGGCGCCGGTGGTCTTGCTGAACGCGTCGAGGTTTTCCTGACTGTGGTAGTTCGGCCAGGTCGCCAGCGCCAGGCGATCCCCCAGTTTGCCTTGCTCGGCGGCCTCGGCGGTGGAAGTCAGCAGGCCGGGCATGTTGGTGGCGACCACGGCGGCGGCGATGCCCAGGCCGGTGCGGCCAAGGAACTCGCGGCGGCTGATCGAGCCGTTCTGCCAGCTGCGCAGGGTTTTTATAAAAGTCTTCTGGTCCATAGCACGCTCCACATCCGGT
This sequence comes from Pseudomonas sp. Irchel s3b5, assembly GCF_900187435.1. NCBI lineage: Bacteria > Pseudomonadati > Pseudomonadota > Gammaproteobacteria > Pseudomonadales > Pseudomonadaceae > Pseudomonas > Pseudomonas sp. Irchel s3b5. The sequence goes on along the minus strand of NZ_FYDY01000002.1, from coordinate 86,164 downwards.
TGATGAAACGAATCGATGATTTACAACGCCATGGCCAGGCCATTGGCGTGATCCCAGCCGACGCGCACTGCCGCGCCGTGTTCGAATGCGTTGGCGCCGTGATCCTGCTGGCGCGGTACCCGCACGCAGACCACGCCGAAGGCCTGGGTGCGTACGCGGTATTCGGTGGAGTTGCCCAGGTAGATGCGGTCCTCGACGGACCCTTGCAGCTTCACTTCCCGGGTCATTTCGGCGTTGGCGCTGGCGATGCTGATCAGCTCGGGGCGCACGGCTATGCACCCGGCGGCATTAGCGCTCAGGCCTTTGCCGGTTGGCGTCAGTGGGCTGGTCAGTTCCAGTCCTTGCTCGGTGCGCAGGACGACAGAGTTGCCGTTGAGCTGGCGCACGGTGCCGTCGAACAGGTTGGATTCGCCGATAAAGTCAGCCACGTAGCGACTGGCCGGGGCTTCGTAGAGTTGTTCCGGCGTGGCGGTCTGGATGATCGAACCGTTGTGCATCACGCTGATGCTGTCGCTCATCGACAGGGCTTCTTCCTGATCGTGGGTGACTAGCACGAAGGTGATGCCGACCTCGCGCTGCAAACGCAGCAGTTCCGATTGCATCTCCTTGCGCAGCTTGCGGTCCAGCGCGGCCAGCGGCTCGTCGAGCAGCAATACGGTCGGCTTGTTGACCAAAGCGCGGGCGAGGGCGACACGCTGTTGCTGGCCGCCGGAGAGTTCACTCGGCTTACGCTGACCAAAGCCACTGAGTCGCACCATCTCCAGCGCTTCATCGGCCATGCGCAGTTCCTGTTTTTTGTCCGGGCGCGGGGTGCGATAACGCAGGCCGTAGGCAATGTTTTGTGCCACGGTCAGATGCGGGAACAGCGCGTAATGCTGGAACACCATATTCACCGGCCGCTCGAACGCCGGCACACCGGCCACGCTCTTGCCAGCCAGACGGACCTCGCCGCTGGTGGGTTGTTCGAAACCGGCAATCATGCGCAGGGTAGTGGTCTTGCCACAGCCCGAACCACCCAGAAAGGAATGAAACGAACCACGCCGCACCGCGAAATCCAGACCACTGACGGCCTGCACCTCACCATAGCGTTTGACCACATTGCAGAATTCGATATCGCTTGGCGGGGTGTCGTTCACGGTCAGGCTCCCTTGCAGTGATCAATCAGTGCGTCGGGGACCAAATTAGCAATCGGGGTTTTGCGGTGTATATATCCCTTGGGGGATAGGAAGAGCACTTGTCTATTTGAGCAACCGAGTGTCCAGCCCAAAGCGCTCCTGCGAAACAAGCTTGAAATGATTCGCGGCCAGATCACAACTCACCAGCAGGTTCCACGAATGGCGTGTAACCGCAGACGGGATGAGCACAAAAGGATGCTCGGCGAGCAGCTCATCTGCAAAGTACTGTTGATTGGATGAAAGTTCAGACGGAATGAGCCAGTTTGGGTTTGGCACATCTTCGGGTTGAACAACTTTTATGAAATTCGAATCCAGTACTTCGAAACATGTCAGCACATGAGGGACGCTATCCAGTGTATCGAAGCCGGTGTGGGTGGCCACTTCAAGAATGGCAGTCGCCGGGTCGGCCGAAGCGTAAATTACCCGGCGGCCGGGAGGATTCCATCGGCCCCCGGATTGTTGTGCACCTATGCCACTGCTCCATGTGTCCTTGAAGACTTCACGGTCAAGGCGCCAAGCGTGCCATGTCCCATCCCAGGGCAAAGGATTCATTGATAAACCCCGTGTTCAATCCGGGTCAAATAGTCCTCTACCACTTGGAAACCCAGTGAGTTGTCGATCAATTCCAGTGGCGTATGCCCCTCCAGGAACTTGCAGGGTTTCTGCAGCCAGTTCTCAGCCAACTGTAGATTGCCAAACACATTGGTGGCGTGCTCCAGGGATTGAGCATATTGATAGGCGATTGTGCTTTGTTGCTGGTTCAGTCGCACGGGTTCTGTTTCCTTTGCCAAGCGTTGTACTGTCCTGACGGACTTCCCTGTGATGCGCTCAACAAGGCCGTGCCCCATGTACAGTTCCGAAGCAGAAAGCATCTCCCTCACGTCGCTCAGATCAAAGCCTTCTTGCGTGTATTTGATGATCAACATGCGCGTGTCACCTTTACGTCCATGTAACAGCACCTCAGTCGGCTTTCGGGTGACAGGTTTTGTCTCCGTCGCGACGACAGCATTTCCTTTGGATTTGATGGCGGGCATATCGAATACCTCCATGCGACATTTGACATGAGCATAGCGCCATCTGTCGCAGCCGAGCGATTGGGTTGTCGACTAGTGCGTTGCTCCTGCAATACATTCACCAGCACTAGGCTAGCCAATCGTTCCTACCTGCCTGGAACAGCTACATTAACCTTCGAACTTCCGACGGCAAACCCTAAAAACATGTCGGAAATTTCCCGTGCTTTCATCGCTTTTTAAACGCCAAAAGGGCAGTCCAGTCGGGTGTATAAGCGTTGGCGTTTATTTGCCGTCAGCGTTACTTCATGAAAGCTACAGCGCCTTGCGTCATTGCCTACAGGTACGCCAGAATCCGCCGGCTTGTGCGCCTGGTGCCCGGGTTTTATCGTTTGCTCGCCGCTGTAAAAAAACAGCGATCGGGTTTGGTAGCCCGGTAATTAGGCGTTATGTGCTGCCGTGTACAGGCCTGTTCAGGGTTCTGTTTTATGGTGGCCATGCGTGGGGCTCCTTCGGGAGCGCCGGGTCCTAGTTACCGGTCTACCAACCCGCGCATGGTCGCCACCCCCTCGTTTGGTAGCGAGGTGAAGGCTCCTTTTGCCAACTAGGAGTTTCATCTATGTTCAAACCAACACCGAATCCCGCGGACGCAGATCCGACATCGCAATCCGCAGATCCCGATCAAAAGCAATACGACGAGGAGGTCAAGCGCGCCCTGGAGTTCTACTTCAATCCTGCCGCCCACGCCGCGTTCATCAAAGCCACACCCAGACGACTCGACGATATGTTCATCGTCAACCCGCAGGTCGATGTGGAAACCCTGCTCGGTCATGCATGCGAGTCGCTGGCATCGGCCAATGTCATGGCCATGGACCTGGCGGATCATCTGGAGGGGACCAGTCGCAACTCACTGCTGGGCATTGCCCAGGTCATCATGCTCGGCGAACTGGCGGTGAACCGGGCGCTGGATCAACTCGAACCAACGAACTAATCGCTTTTCCCAGTAGGAGCAGCCTGCGGCAGTTCCTACCGGGTCGGTGTAGTGCGTTTTTCAGGCTTGCAACGGTTCCTCCGTCAACTCCCGAATAAACAACCCGAGCAACTCCGACTGGCTGCCAATCCCCAGTTTGGCGTAGATGTTCTTGCGGTGGATCTTCACCGTGCCGGGGCTGATGTTCAGTTGTTCGGCCACCGAGGCGCTGGAGTGGCCACGCAGCAACAGCTGAACGATTTCCTGCTCGCGCCCGGTAAGGATGTGTGCACCGAAGTGGTCGAAGGCTTCGCGGATCTTGAAGTCCAGGTCCTGCGCCGGGCGCGGTTGCTGGGCCTGACGCAGGCGCCAGGCTTCGTTGATGACCTGCTCGACAACCGCTTGCGCGCACTCGACCAATTGCATTTCGTCACGGCTGAACGCGCAACTGGCGCTGGAACGCATCAGCGACAACACCGCCGTCGCACCCTCACCGAGGTCGACGAAAAACGCCACTTCCTCGGCCAGACCCGTCTGCTGGTAATAGGTCAGGAAGTATTCGCCGAGGTAGAAGTGGTCGGGCGCGAACTGACGCAGACGCCACAGCCCTGGCGCCTGGCCGCGGGTGCAGGCCAGGTAGAACGGATCGAGCAAATAAGGCCCGCACTGATAGTCATCGACATAAACGGCGCGTTTGTCCGCCGAGAACGTGTCGAACAACGCCAGTGGCCGGTGATTGCCTTCGTAGACAAACAACACGAAATGATCGACCGGGCAGATTTGCCGCAACCAGTGGCTCAAGCCCGACAACCGTGCATGCCCGGCAGGCAGGTCGAGCAGGTGGGCGACACCGGTGGTCCAGAGTTTGAGTTCCTTGGGGCGCATGGCGACTACAGGCAGAAGAAGATGGCGTTGTGATGCACAAACTACGCCATGGCGTTTTTCCCGGTGTTCGCGGGGCGGGTGGCGTCGAACCCATGAAAATACGCACCGCAACGGGGCCGGGTGTTACCGACGGCTACAGGGTTGGTAGCAAAAGTGATCAGCCACCGGTCCGTGGTACGCGCAAGTCGATGGAATTTTCCGTGTCGGGCCAAATCTCCTGTTCAACGTACACGTATTTGCGTCGGCGTTAACGACACTGCCAGGAGATTGGCCCATGACTCTGTTCACCCCGTTATCCGACGCCCCCTCGACGGTTGCGCAAGCAACCGGTGGCCCGTTGCGCGAACTCTATGATGCGCTGTACAGCAACGCCCCCGGTGCCGAACAACAGGCTGAACAATTCTTGCGCGAGCAGTTGGCCCGTGCGGCCAATCTCCCGTGCGATGTCCCCGCTGAACCGGAGCTCTTGTCGTCCTGGGCGCAAAACCGTTGCGCGGAAGTCGCCGATGCCTATGCCGAATACCTTGAAGAGCGCCGGCAAGGAGGCGCGCCTCGCTACTTTCAGAACAAGGCCCATGCGCTGTATTTCCTGCAACGCGTGGCACCGACCAAAGAAGTCGACGGTGCATGGCTGGAAGGTGTGCTGGAGCATTGGCGGGACTGGCGCTTCGAGGGCTTGCTCAGCATTTACCTTGAAGAATTGGGCAGCGGTGACCCGCGACAGAACCATGTGGTGATTTATCGCAAGTTGCTCGCCGCCCACGACTGCGGCGACAAGCAAGCGCTGAATGACGAACTTTTCCTGCAAGGCGCTGTGCAACTGGCGCTCGGCCGTTGCGCCGAACAGTTTTTGCCCGAGGTCATTGGCTACAACCTCGGTTACGAGCAACTGCCGCTGCACCTGTTGATCACCGCTTATGAACTGCGTGAGCTGGGGATCGATCCCTACTATTTCACCCTGCACGTGACGATCGACAACGTCAGCAGCGGCCACGGCTGCAAGGCTGTGCAATCGGTGCTGGACCTGTTGCCCTTGGGCGAGGGCAGGGCTGAATTTTATCGTCGCATGACGCTGGGCTATCGCCTGAACGACCTGGGCCTCGGTTCGACGTCGGTGATCAAAGGGTTCGACCTGCAACGCGAAGTCATCGCCATGCTGGAACGCAAGCGCCGCTTTGGTCAGCACATGCATTCGGACTATTGCCGGGTCGAAGGCAAAACCGTCAATCAGTGGCTGGCGGCGCCCGGTCAAATTGAAGGCTTTCTGGTTGCTCTGGAGAAAAAGGGTTGGATCAAGCGCCACCAGGCGCCGCCGGACAGCCGATTCTGGCAACTGATCGAAGGCAGCAGTGCGGCGATGTTCGGGGTGTTCAGCGGGTATGAAAAACAGCTTTTGAAGGACTGGATTGCGGGCGATTGGCGAGAACCGCAACCTCGCCCATCGCGCCACCGGGATCACACCGCAGACCTTCCCGATGATACGTGGGCGGACGATCCAGAACTCAAGACGCTGCAAGCGTCACTGCGCAACCTCGAGCCGCAACAGCAGCTGCAGCAGTTGATTCCGTGGCTGTCGGCGCAGCGGCATTGCCGTCCGGCCGGGCTCTACGCCACCCGCCGCTTCGTTGAATTGCGCAGCGCTTTGCGTTGAACATCCAGCACCGACCACAGGAGCACCCCATGTCGGCACAATCCTTCGCTGATCGGACATTGCTGGAACTGGGCAGGCGTTTGATCGCCGACCACTATCACTTCGTCACCCCGACACCGCTGACCCACGAACGGGTCTATCAACGCTTGGCTACGCCGCTGGCCAAGGACATGCGCGATGTCTTCGGCTGGTCGATGCCGTTCGAGCACAGTCTGTTCCCGGCTGACGAACTGGCAGACCTGGAACGCGCAGGCATTGTTGAACGCGATGGCGCCCTGTGGCGCAGCGCCGTGCGCTGGTCTTCCCTTGAAGGCATGCTGTTTGCCCACTCGGCGTATCCGACCAGCCAGACCGACGCCATATTTTTTGGCCCCGACAGTTACCGCTTTGCGCAATTGATCGTTGCTCACTTGCAGCGATGCTTTGAGCCCGTGCGCCGTGTGGTCGATATCGGCTGTGGCGCCGGTGTCGGGGCGCTGATCGCTGCGCGCAGCCGACAGGAGGCCGAAGTGCTGGCGGTGGACATCAACCCCGGCGCGCTACGGTTGTCGGCGGTCAATACCGAATTGGCCGGCCTCAACAATGTCGCGGTTTATCACAGCGATGTGCTGGGCAGTGTCGACGGTCAGTTCGACCTGATCATCGCCAACCCGCCGTACATGAACGACAGCCAGCAGCGCGCCTATCGCCATGGCGGTGGCGCCTTGGGTGAAGGTCTGTCGCTGCGCATCGTTCGCGAATCGTTGCCGCGCCTGGGGTTGGGCGCAAGCCTGGTGCTGTACACCGGCGTGGCGATGGTGGCCGGTCACGACCCGTTTCTTGAGTGTGTCTTGCCGCTGGTATCCGGCGATGCCTTTGGCTGGACCTATCGGGAGCTGGACCCCGATGTATTTGGCGAGGAGCTGCTCAAGCCCGGCTACGAATGGGTCGAGCGTATTGCGGTGGTGGCGTTGACCGTGACCCGTCGGCATTGAAGGAATCGACCCGATGAATCCCGGCCCCCGGTTCGGCATCGAGGAAGAGTATTTCCTGACGGATCTGGACACCCGGCAAATGCTCGCCGAACCGAGCACTGAGCTGTTGCACGAATGCCGGGAGACGGTGGGCTGCACCTTTGCCTACGAAATGTTCCAGGGACAGATCGAGGTGGCTTCACCGGTTTTCACTTCTACAGATCAGGCTGCCGATTTTTTCCATAATGTCCGCTCACAGCTCAATCGCACGCTCGCCGCTCATGGCCTGGGCTTGCTTTGCGCAGGCACACATCCGCTGGCACGCTGGCATGAACAATGCGCCACTGCGCAACCGCACTTCGATTCGTTGTTTCGCGAGTACCAATCGGTGGCGCAGCGCAGTGTGCTTTGCGGCTTGCATGTGCACGTCGAAGTGACAGAAGGCGTCGACCGCATAACGGTCATGAACGCAGTGACGCCATGGCTGCCGTTGTTGTTGCTGCTCAGTTGCTCCTCGCCGTTCTGGCAAGGCGCCGACAGCGGCTTCATGAGTTACCGTCAGGTTGTGTGCGAAGGCTGGCCGCGCATGGGGCTGCCCGAGCACTTCGAGGACGAGGGCGAATATCAGCGCTTTCTCGCGTTACTGCGCCGCACGGGCACGCTGGCGGCTGACGGCAATGGCTGGTGGGGGCTGCGGCCGGCCATCCGCTACCCGACCCTGGAACTGCGCATGACCGACGCTTGCCCACGGCTCAGTGAAACCTTGTTGCTGGCAACCATGTTTCGGGTGATGGTGGCCTTCGCCATTTCGACAGCCAGGCCCGGCGCCAGGCATGACCCTGCGACACGCTGGCTACTGGAGGAAAACCGTTGGCAAGCCAAGCGTCATGGTGCGCAAGGGCAGTTTGTGATGGAGGCCGAAGGTGAAGTCATGAATGCCCGGCAATGGCTGGATCAGGCCCGGACGACCTTTGAAGACACCGCGGTGCGCATGGGTGAACCGCGTTTGTTCGATCAAGCCGAGGCGTTGTTGCTTGCCGGCAACAGTGCCGAACGACAGCGGGCGTGTCATGCGCGGGCCAGTGCTCGACGGGTTGAACCCGTCGCGTGCATGCAGCAGGTGGTAGACCTGCTGCTGCAAGAAAGCCGAGGGTAAGTCGTAGCCTCAGCGGCGTTCCTTGATCGACGGCAACAGGATTGTCAGGATCCCCAGCAGCGGCAGGAACGAGCACAGCGTGTACACGTACTCGATGCCATGACTATCCGCCAGATACCCGAGCAGCGCCGCACCGATCCCGCCGAAACCGAACATCAAACCGAAAAACACCCCGGCGATCATGCCGACGTTGCCCGGTACCAGTTCCTGGGCAAAGACCACGATGGCCGAAAACGCCGAGGCGAGGATGAAGCCGATGATCATGCTCAGCACACCCGTCCAGAACAGGTCGACGTAGGGCAGGGCGAGGGTGAACGGCGCTGCGCCAAGGATCGAGAACCAGATCACTCGCTTGCGGCCGATCCTGTCGCCAATCGGGCCGCCAAAGAAAGTCCCCGCCGCGACCGCACCGAGAAACAGGAACAGGTACAACTGCGAACTGGCCACCGACAGGTCGAATTTCTCGATCAGGTAGAAGGTGAAGTAGCTGGTGAAGCTGGCCATGTAGAAGTATTTGGAAAACACCAGCAGCGCCAGCACCACCAAGGCGAAGGTGACCCGGCGTTTTGACAGGCCGTGGGCGGCCTGGCTGCCTTGCTTGAGCTTGAACAGGTTGAGGTGGTTGCGATACCAGCGACTGAGGCCGTATTGCACGAAGATGGCGAACACCGCGAACAGGCCGAACCAGGCAACGTTGCCCTGGCCGTAGGGAATGATGATCGCCGCAGCCAGCAGCGGACCGAAAGCACTGCCGGCGTTGCCACCGACCTGGAACGTCGATTGCGCCAAACCGTAGCGACCGCCGGAAGCCAATCGCGCAACCCGTGAAGTCTCCGGGTGAAAGGTCGACGAGCCAACGCCGACCAACGCCGAAGCGACCAGAATCGCCGGGAAGCTGCCGACCATCGACAACATCAGAATACCGATCAACGTGCAGACCATCCCCGCCGGCAACAGCCACGGTTTCGGGTGGCGGTCGGTATGGAAACCGATCCACGGTTGCAGCAGCGAAGCGGTGAGCTGGAAGGTCAAGGTAATCAGCCCGACCTGGGTGAACGTCAGGCCGTAATTGGCCTTGAGCATCGGGTAGATCGATGGCAGCACAGCCTGGATCAAGTCGTTGATCAGGTGCGCCAACGCGCAAGCGCCGACAACGCGCATGACCAAGGGACTCGCTTGCGCGGCCACCGAGGCGGTGGGAGAGGGTGAAGCGAGGGTGGTGGTCGACATGGGTGATCTTCCAGATAAGTCGCGAGCAGCGCAGCCAATTTCAGGGTTCGGCGTTATCCTAGGGGCCTTGAAATCGCCCGTCTCGCGCAACTCGGGCATCGACCATCGCAAAAAGGGCGTCATGAAGCCACTGGATAAATTTCTCGCGGATATCGACCAAGGCGACTGGGACGTTCGCAGCAGTGCGACCGATTACCCGGAAAACTGGTTTATTCAGCCGCACTCCCACGAGAAGCACCAACTGATCTACGCCATCGAAGGCGTGATGGTGGTGCACTCCGCAAGCAGCCAATGGACCGTACCGCCGAGCCGGGGCATCTGGATGCCATGTGGGCAGGTGCACTCGATTCGCTGTGTCGGGCCACTGAAAATGCGCAGCGTCTTCGTGCGCCCGGAAGCGGGGTTGAATCTGCCAGAAGAAACCCGGGCCGTGAGTGTTTCTGCACTGCTGAGCGAACTGATCAAAGTCTCGGTGGATTTCGACGTCAGCGGCGAACCCGACTCAAGGGAAGCCCGCGTGCTGCGCCTGATTCTGGATGAACTGACGATCCTGCCGACTTTGCCACTGAATCTGCCCCAGCCTGCCGACTCACGGATCAACCAGATCTGCAGCGCATTGCAGCGTGATCCCGGAGACGGCTCGACCCTGGCCGACTGGAGCGCACGCCTGAGCCTCGACGAAAAAACCATCCAGCGTCGCTTTCGCAAGGAAACCGGCATGACCTTCGGCCAGTGGCGCCAGCAATCTCGGTTGCTGCTGGCTCTGGAGCGCATCGCCGTCGGGGAGAAGATCATCGACATCGCCGGGGAGCTGGGCTACGACAGCCCGAGCGCGTTCACGACCATGTTCAAGAAACAGTTCGGCAAGACGCCGAGCGAGTTTTTCAAGTGAAGGGAAGGGTGTTGTCGTCGCTCGAATGCACTCATTAAACGTGCGCTGAGAGCGCCTGTTTAAAAGGCCTGTAGGTAATGTCCCGTAAGCTACAAGCCCTTGCGCCGTTGCCTACGCTTACGCCAGAATCCGCCGGCTTGTGCACCTTGGGGGCCGTCGGTAACTTGATTCCCATCACTGATTGTCAGTGATCGGGTTTAGTCGCTCGGTGGTAATTGAAGTTGTGCAAGCGTCTGTCAGACAGGTCTTCGTACCTGCATTTGATGGTGGCTGTGCGTAGGGCACCTTTGGGTGCGCCGGTTTCTTCAATTCCCCGGTCGACTAACCTGCGTACAGCCGCCACCCCTTCGTTTAGTCGCGAAGCGGTGTCAGCACCATCGTAGGAATTGAAGATTATGTTCAAGGTAACCCCCAACCCGCCGGAAAACGATCCGGCCTCTCCGTACGAACCCGATTCAAACAAACTCAACGAAGCCGCCGAACGCGCCCTCGATTTCCACTTCCCCTCGACCGCCGATATCAAAGCCACACCGCGTACAGTCAGCACACTGTTTACCGTCGACCCGCAGGCCGATACCGAAACCCTGGTGGTTTACCTGGTCGAGACACTGGCCTCGGTGGACGTGATGGTGCACCAATTGGTGGACCACCTGGACGGTGGCTCGCGCAATGCGCTGCTGGGGATTTCCAACAGTGTGATGCTGGCGGAGATCACGGCGAACCGGGTGTTGGATCAGATGGATCCGCCGGCGTAGGGGCGGTTCGTTTGAACCGTTGGTTTGCTCACGCGGTGAACAAATCTTCCATTCACCGCTGTGAAATGCCCCTATGACGTCCGTCACGCGCCAGCACAAGCCGCACAGAGCCCCGGGACCGGTAAACACCGGTCCCGGGGTTTCGCGTTTTTGGGGGCAGTTGGATCGTTAGGAGGCCGAATAGCCAGTCTGGCTGAGGCATAGGCTTATTGCAGCGGCAACATCAGTGTCAGTGGCGAAACGGGGCTTTCGATAAAGCACGCATACTTTTTATAAAAGTCTGCCAAACCTTGATCCAGTGCATGAACCAAAAGCGCACGGGACCCCACCGCTTCTGACGCCGAAATTGAACGCTCGATGGCGTCTTGCAACAGGGCGATGGCCACACCCTGGTCCTGGATTGTTCTATCGACACCCAAGCGACCGAGCACCGTGACGGGGTATTGATTGGGGGCATTGCGTTGCAGCTTTTTGGGGGCTTGGTCGCGCATGACCGCGCCGATGGTCAGCGTGTAAAAGCCCAGCACTTGCAGTGTGCCGTTGCGGCAGATCACGTAAATGACGGCGTCTTTTGCAGCCTGGGCTTTCAGGGCACGCTTGACGTTGGCATCAATGGATGCCTGACCGCATTCAAAGGTGCTGAAGTCGTGTGTTTCATTGAGTTTTACCGGGGCGCTCTGTCCCAGATTTTTGGCCTTTGGAGCAGTTGCTTCAGGCACTTGTTTTCTCTGATGGGGTTGTCTTCCAGGGCCCTTTCGAATTGGTCAAATGCGGCGGCGTCGAGAACAAACAATCGCCTATCCAGGATGATGTCCTCGGCTTTTTGACACGCCGCTTCAAGGATAAAGCTGGTTCGATCGCGACCGGACATGGCTGCGGCCAGATCGATCAGGTTTCGTTTTTTTGCGTCCGTTCGCATGTTGATTGGAACGGGCTTGCTTTTTTCAACGCTTTCAATGGTTGCGGACATGGTGCTTTTCCCATCTGTGGGTAGGTAGATTATTGAAGGTGGACCTCCTTATGGTGTTAGCACATCGAACGTGTATTTACTTTTCATTATCTGACTCTTTTGAGGTGGCCCGGAGAGTCTTGGACCATGTTGCTAACGTAAAATCTGGCGTTGTGAGGTGTGAAGCCATAGAGGCAGCCTCGGTGTTGATTTTAGAGTTGTGTGTAGCTCATACCTACACGCCGTGTAGCTTTCGGATATACGGCGCTAGGCGCAAGGGATGGAGCACTTATCACCGCAGGAAGGAAGGTTTTCCAGGGTTATGTGGCCAAGCACTACTGCTTGTTTAAAAGCTGTCAGCGTTACTTCCTGAAAGCCACAAGACCTTGCGCCGTTGCCTACGCTTACGCCAGAATCCGCCGGCTTGTGCGTCTAGGGTCCAAGTCATATCGTTTGCGTGTCGTTGCCAATTCAGCGACCAGGCTTGGAACCCTGATATACAAACGGTGCGTAGCCCCTACGTTACATGCTTACACGCTGAAAAGTGTGTTCTGCGTTATGGCGGCTGTGCGCGGGAGACCTTATGGTCTGCCGGGTTCCGTTTACCCCGGGTTCCAACCTGCGTACAGCTGCCACCCTTCGCTTGGAACCGAACGGTGCAGCTTTAACTCGTAGACGGAGAGTTGCTATGTTCAAGGTCACCCCCAATCCGCCGGAAAACGATCCGGCATCCCCGTACGAACCCGATTCAAACAAGCTCAACGAAGCCGCCGAACGCGCCCTCGATTTCCACTTTCCCTCGACCGCCGATATCAAAGCCACACCGCGTACAGTCAGCACACTGTTTACCGTCGACCCGCAGGCCGATACCGAAACCCTGGTGGTCTATCTGGTCGAGACACTGGCCTCGGTGGATGTGATGGTGCACCAATTGGTGGACCACCTGGACGGCGGCTCGCGCAATGCGCTGCTGGGGATTTCCAACAGTGTGATGTTGGCTGAGATCACGGCGAACCGGGTGCTGGATCAGATTGATCCGCCTGCATAAAGACGCTTCAGTAAAGAAACTACCTAGCGCCCTGCGGCAATCACCATGACCGATGGTGATTGCCTCAATGTTTTGCCCACAAGGCCTGGCATACGCTGTGCGCCAAGGGAGGCCCGCACGGGCTGACAATCGCCGGAGCGTGGTATGCGTTTTTTTGAACTGATCACTTTGACCGTGCGGGTGCGCACGGTGAACGATGCACTGGTGCGCATCGAAACTGCGTTGGCGAAGCCAGAAGTCGGTGGGGCGTTGATGGGCTGCTGGGCGTCGGAGATCGGCCAGTTGAACCAGATCACCGTACTGCGCGGCTATGAAGACGAAAGCCTGCGGCAGGCCGAGCGTGAGCGCTTCCTGTTGGGCGGCGAAGTGTTCGGTGTCGGCGAGCTCATCACCGATCTGCGCATCGAGAATTACACGCTGTTTCCTTTCCTCAAACCCTTGCACGCCGGGCAGCATGGCCCGTTCTACGAAATGCGTGTCTATGACCTGATCAGCAGCGGCCTCAAGCCCACGCTCGACGGTTGGAGCAAAGCCATCGAAGCGCGCACCGCCGAACAATACTCACCGGTGTATGCGGCGTTTTACGCCACTGATGGTTCGCTGCCACGTTATCTGCATATCTGGCCGTGGGCTACGCTGGAAGAGCGTCTGCAAGTACGGACCCAAGCGGTGGCCGACGGCGTCTGGCCGCCGGAAAACTCCGGTCCGCAATTGCAGGACATGTGTTCGACGATCTATTTGCCGGCGAAATTTTCACCGTTGCAATGATCGGTCAGCCGTTGTCCCGGCCGTGAGCGGCGGCCGCCAGTTGCTCGGTATCGACGCGCACAAATATCGAATCGCCAATGGCGGTCAGCACTTCACCGGCGTAGACCTCGCAGACCACGCGGGTTTTGCGTCCAACCTCGCCTTCGACTTTGGCGCGCAGGGTCAGCGGTAATCCCATGGGTGTCGGCTTGATGAACTTGATGCCCAGGTTGCCGGTGACGCAATTGATCCGCGGCAGGCTGGCGGCGTCGCGCTGTTCGGCGCGGTAGTGGTACGCCATCGCCGTCCAGTTGGAGTGGCAATCGACCAGCATCGCGATCAGGCCGCCGTACACCAGGTCCGGCCAGCCGCAATATCGGGCGTCCGGCACGTGCTCGGCCATGACGTGCACGCCGTCTTCGTGCCAGAAGCTCTTGATGTGCAGCCCGTGCGGGTTGTCGGGGCCGCAGCCGTAACAAACGCCGTCAGGCGCGGCGGTGTCTTGCAGGGAGGTGTCGTGCCGGGACATACCTTGATCATCCTTTGAAATGTGAACCATCACTTGATGGTTCTACAGTTTCCCTCAAAAACGATCCAGTCTGTAGGGCTCAGTCGCGGGTAATCCTGTAGAGGCTGCGACGCTCCCGGGCAGGGCCAGTTGTGCGATGAGTTCGGCCGTTACTGCGGCCTGCGTCAGCCCCAGATGTTGATGACCGAAAGCAAGCAGGACCTTGCCGTCGCACACCCGGTCGATGATCGGCAGCGAATCCGGCAGCGAAGGGCGGAACCCCATCCACGGCGTTGCGGCTTCGGCATTCAACTCGCGACGGAACAAACCTTTGCTCAAACGGTGTAGCTGCCAGGCACGCTCCATGCTCGGTGGCTGATCAAGACCGGCGAACTCGACCGTCCCCGCCAACCTCAAGCCTTCGGCCATGGGCGTCATGATGAACTTGCGCTCCAGCGAGGTCACGGCAAACGGCAACCGTTCAAGCTCGAGGGGCAACATCAGGTGATAGCCGCGCTCGGTGTCCAGCGGGACTTTTTTGCCGGTCAGCGCAGCGGTGAGTTTCGCCGAGTGAGCACCGCAGGCGATCAGGACTCGTCGGCTGGAGACTCGGCCTTGATCGGTGATCAACGAAACGCCGTGTTCAGTGAGCTGTCCGCCATCGACCCGTTGCTTGAGGAACTGCACGCCGCTAGCCTTGGCCGCATTGACCAGTTCGCCAACCACCCGAAACGGGTCGAGAAAATGCCCGGTGCGCGGGAAGAACAATCCGCCCTTAATGCCTTCGCTCAGTTGCGGGGCCGCTTCGCGCACGGCGTTGGCCTGCCAGAAATCGACGGGCACCTGTTGCTGGCGCATGCGTGCCAGCACTGCTTCGATGGCGGGTTGTGAATCGGGCCGTTCGAACACCAGCAGCGAGCCGTCTTCTTTCAGCAGATCAGGGCGGGCGATTCCGCTCAGCAACCGTTGCCAGGCGTCCAGGCTGCTTTCATTCAAGGCGCGGATGCCGGCCACGGTGCGCTGGAACGGCGCCGGGCGCAGGTTCAGCAACAGACGCATGAACCAGGGCAGGGCGCGGGGCATGTATTTCCAGTCCAGGCGCAGCGGGCCCATCGGGTCCATGAGCATGGCGGGCAGGCGCTTGAGGATCGACAGGTCGGCGATGGGGAACACCTGCTCGGTGGCGAGGTGCCCGGCGTTGCCAAATGAAGCGCCGCGACCGGGTTCCTGCTGGTCGATGACCACCACTCGATGGCCTTGGCGGGCGAGCTGCAAGGCGCAGGCAACGCCGATGATCCCGGCGCCGACCACGGCAATGTCATGGGCAAAGTGGGGCGAGGAAAGATTCGACATGGCCTAGCCTTCTCTCTGGCCGTCGAGCAGGCGTCGCAGTTGCAGCGGATTACCCTGCTGGAGCGCGGCGGGGAGCAAGGCGTCCGGGAAATCCTGATAGCACACCGGGCGCAGGAACCGCAGGATTGCCGCGGTGCCGACCGAGGTGGTACGTGGGTCGGACGTCGCCGGGAACGGCCCGCCATGGACCATGGCATCGCACACTTCGACGCCGGTTGGCCAGCCGTTGACCAGCAAGCGGCCCGCCTTGCGTTCCAGCACCGGCAGCAAGGCCCGGGCGCTGTCCAGATCGGCGTCATCCAGTTGCAGCGTGGCGGTCAACTGGCCTTCGAGGTGCTCGATGACCTGACGCATTTCATGATCATCGGCGCATTGCACGATCAGCGAAGCGGCGCCGAACATTTCAGCCTGCAACGCGGGGTTCGCGAGAAAATCCTGTGCACGGCTGACGAACAGGTGGGCCTGGCATTGGTTGGGTGTTTCACCCGCCAAACCGACGGCGGCTGCCTGGGCATGCGCGTGCTCGACCAGCGAGCCGACGCCGGCCTCGTAGGCACTGAAAATCCCGGGCGTGAGCATGGTTTGCGCGGGGCTGCGACGCACAATGTCGGCTGCTGCGCTGATGAAACGATCGAGGGCAGCGCCTTGGCGGGCGATCACCAGACCAGGGTTGGTGCAGAACTGACCGGCGCCCTGGGTCAGCGATGCGACGAAGCCTTGAGCCAATGCCTCACCGCGAGCTTGCAGGGCGGCCGGGAACAGCAACACCGGATTGATCGAACTCATTTCCGCGTACACCGGGATCGGTTCCGGACGTGCCTGCGCCGCTTGGCACAAGGCGATGCCGCCACTGCGTGAACCGGTAAACCCCACGGCCTTGATGCGCGGGTCAGTGACCAGAGCGATGCCGACTTCGCGACCGGAACCGAACAGCAGCGAAAACACACCCTCGGGCAGCGCGCACTGTTTCACCGCACGCGCCACCGCACGGCCGACCAGTTCGCTGGTCCCCGGATGTGCGCTGTGCGCCTTGACCACCACCGGGCACCCGGCGGCCAATGCCGAAGCGGTGTCGCCACCGGCGACGGAGAAAGCCAGCGGAAAATTGCTCGCACCGAACACCGCCACCGGGCCCACGGGGATCTGTCGTTGGCGCAGGTCCGGACGGGGCAGGGGCTGGCGTTCTGGCAGCGCGTTGTCGACGCGTACATCCAGCCATTCGCCGGCGCGCACGGTGCGGGCAAACAGGCGCAGTTGCTGACAGGTGCGGCCCCGTTCGCCCTGGATGCGCGGGCGCGGCAGGCCGGTCTCGTCAACGGCGCGGTCGATCAGTTCATCGCCGAGGGCTTCGATCTCGCTGGCGATGGTTTCAAGGAATTCAGCGCGTGCGTCCAGCGAGGTTGTGCGATAGCCGTCGAAGGCGGCCGATGCCAGGGCACACGCCTGTTCGACGTGCTCGCGGCCACCTCCGAGGTAGGCCGGTTCGAGTGGCAAGCCAGTGGCGGGATTAATGGCCCGGATCGCTTCGCGATGCCCGGTAACGGCTTGCTGACCGATCAGCAGGTTGCCTGTCAGAGTCATGGTGGTTCCTGAAAAAAATAGGTGGGGACGAAAACAAAAGCGGCGCGACCCGGCGCGCCGCCGTGCAAGCCGGGTGAACGTCAGGCGACGTTCTGCTCGGCCGACCAGTGCTCGTACCACTGGCGGAACAGCGCGTACTGGTTCTCGGCGTAACGACGCTGGGCATCGCTGAGCACATCGGTTTCGTTGAAGTGCAGCGCGTATCCCTTGTCGCCGTTGAGCACCATCAGGTGCTTGTAATAAAGCACCAGGTCGCAACCCTCGTCGAAGGACGACAGCACCGCCAGTGCCGATTCCAGCTCGCGGGCCTGACGACGGGCCTTGGCGTCGCCTTTGGCAGCTTGCTTGCTCAATGCCACCAGTTGCAGCACTTCGCGTGGCAGGGCGTTGCCGATGCCGGTGATGGCGCCGGTGGCGTTGCAGTTGACGAAGCCGTGCACCACTTGGGTGTCGACACCGACCATCAGGGTGACGGCGTCATCCTTGGAGGTGATGTGTTCGGCGGCGTAGCGCAGGTCGGCAGCACCGCCGAATTCCTTGAAGCCGATCAGGTTCGGGTACTCGCGACGCAGTTCGAAGAACAGGTCGGCACGGGTGGCGAAGCCGTAGTAAGGGCTGTTGTAGATCACGGCGGGCAAGCCCGGTGCGGCTTTCAGAATTGCGGCGAAGTGAGCTTTTTGCGCGATGGCCGAAGCGCCACGGGACAGCACACGAGGAATGACCATCAGGCCATGGGCGCCGACCTTGGCCGCATGCGCCGCATGGGACACCGCTTCGCGGCTGTTGACCGCACCGGTACCGACGATGGTCGGAATGCCGGCAGCCACCAGGCGGGCCACGCCTTCCTGACGCTCGGCCTCGGTCAGCAGTGGCCAGTCACCCATGGAACCGCAATACACGACGGCACTCATGCCGATGTCGATCAGCTCGCGACCCTTGGCCACCAGTGCGTCGAAGTCCGGTTTGCGGTCGGCGGTGCACGGGGTCATCAGTGCCGGAATGCAGCCAGTAAAAATGTTGTCGCTCATTGTTGTAACTCCTTGACGCGTTCATTCAGATTTATTGAGGGAAGAGGCGTAGGGCTCAAATGCCCCACGCAAAAGGATCGTGTTCGTCGATCAGCAACATGGCGTCGGCGGTCATGTAGGCGCGGCCCGTGATGGACGGGATGATGCGTTCGCCGTCCCATTCATAGCTGCCGACGAACTGGCTGCCGGTGATGCTGGCCTGGACCCAGCGCTCACCGACGGCGAGTTTTCCGTCGGCCGCCAGGCAGGCCAGTTTGGCGCTGGTGCCGGTGCCGCAGGGTGAGCGGTCGTAGGCCTTGCCCGGGCACATGACGAAGTTGCGGCTGTCGGCCTGGTCGTCCTCGGCGAACAACTCGACGTGGTCGATCAGCGCGCCGTCTTCGCCGTGGATGCCTTGGGCTTCGAGGGCCTTGAGCATCGCCCAGGTGTACTCGGTCAGGGCGTCGACATTGTCCATCTGCAACGTTTTGCCGTGGTCGGACACCAGGAAAAACCAGTTGCCGCCCCAGGCGATATCGCCATGGACACGACCATGGCCGGGCACCTCGACCGGCACCTGTTGGCGGTAGCGGTAAGCGGGCACGTTGCGCAGGGTGACGTTGCCGTCCTCATGCAACGTCGCGTTGACCGGGCCGACCGGGGTGTCGATCTTGTGCACGCCGGGCTGGATGTGTCCCAGGTAATGCAGCGAGTTCACCAGGCCGATGGTGCCGTGGCCGCACATGCCGAGGTAGCCGGCGTTGTTGAAGAAAATCACGCCGCAGGTGGCATCCGGCGACACCGGTTCGCAGTACAGCGCACCCACCAGCACATCGTTGCCACGAGGTTCCAGCAGGCAGGCGCGACGCCATGGGTCATGCTGCTCGCGCAGGGCATCGCGCTTCTCGGCCATGGTCCGGCCGGGCAACTGGGGCAGGCCCGACATCACCAGGCGAGTCGGTTCCCCGCCGGTGTGGGAATCAATGACATGTACTTTTTTCATAAACCTTTCCATTCAGAGGAACACGCAGGCATTGCTGGCCTGAATTTCAGCGAGAGGTTTGGGCGGACACGCCGATTGGGCGCTGGCCTGTGGTTGTGCCGGTGTGAACAGGATCGGCTTTGCTTTCACCGTCCTCTTCTTCCAGGCGAACCAGATGCGCCGGCACGCCGGTGGCCGCGCCCCAGTAGTAGATGCCCATCGCACAGGCTGCCACGACCACGGTGTCGAACGGGTGGGTGAGCACGCCCATGCCACCGAAACTGCCGAGCCAGGACAGCACGATGGTCACGGCGTAGAAGCCGATCAGCCATGCCGAAGAACGCACTTGCTGGGCCAGGCTCAGGTGTTGCGTCGGCACATAGCGACCGCACAGCAGGTAGATCACGAACATCAGGATTTGCAGGCCGAGCAGCCAGGACACGGTGTTCCAGCCCGACCAGTAGACGATCAGCGCGGCGATGATGAACGACACCGGGCCGAGGACGCCCATGCGCTTGACCTTGAACGGTCGCGGCATGTCCGGCGCATTGCGGCGCAGTGCGGCAACGGAGACCGGCGCGACGGCATAGCTCAGCACCAGCGCGGCGGAGACCACGTTGATCAGGGCTTCCCACGAAGGGAAGGGCAGGGTCCAGAACACCGACAGGGCAAAGGTCAGCCACAGCGCCGGACGCGGGATGCCGGACTTTTCGTCGATGCGGGTGAAGATCTTGAAGAAGGTGCCGGTTTGAGCCCAGCCGTAGATCACACGTGGCGTGGCGTTCATGTAGATGTTGCCGCAACCGCTCGGGGAGATCACCGCGTCGGCCACCACCAGATAAGCCAACCAACCCACGCCCAATGCCAGGGCGATGTCGCGGTATGGCAGGGCCAGTTCTTTGGCGACGCCTGCCCAGCCGTTGGCGAGCATTTCGGTGGGTACACCGCCGAGGAATGCCACTTGCAACAACACATAGATGGCGGTGGAGAGCAGTACGGAGAGGATCAGTGCAATCGGGATGGTGCGTTGCGGATTCTTCACTTCGCTGGCCACCGAGATGATCGGAGTCAGCCCCAGGTAGGCGAAGATAATGCCGCCGGCGGACACCGCCATTTCGACACCGGACAGCCCGAACGGCATGAAACCCTGGGACTGGAAGTTCTCCGGTTTGAAAAAGGTGAACAGCACGCCGATCACCAGCAACGGCACGATGAATTTGAACAGGCTGATCAGGTTGTTGGCCTTGGCGAAGGTTTTCACGCTGTAGTAGTTGAGCATGAAGAACAGGCACAGCAGGCCAAACTGGACCAGCCAGCCAAGCGCCGTTGGATTGCTGGAGCCGGCCTGCGTCAATGCGGGAAACCATGCAGCAGCGTACTGACGCGCAGCGACCACTTCGATGGCCACCAGGCTGGAAAACGCGATCAGCGTGATGAAGCCCATCAGGTAACCCAACAGCGGGCCGTGGGAATAAACCGGGTAGCGAATCACACCGCCGGCACGGGGCAGCGCCGCGCCCAATTCACAATAAACGATGCCCAGCAGCAGAACGGCAAACCCGCCCAGCAACCAGGAGAAAATCCCCGCCGGCCCCGCAATGGCGGAGACGTGACTGGCTGCGAACAGCCAACCGGAGCCGAAGATGGCCCCCAGTCCGATAAACGTAAGGTCTATCAACGAAAGTTGTTTTTTGAACTTGCCTTGGCCTGACATGGCATCGCCTTCTTGTGAGTTATTGGATAGGCAGGTGTGCACTTCAAGTCGCCCCTGTCGGTATTGCCGAGGAGGGCGGTGGCCATAGATTGAACGTGGCGGCGTGCTCGCGATTGATGTTTTTCTTGGGTGTCGATGACGAAATCAGCACAATGGGCAATGTCTGATTTTTGCGAAGGGCGGGTTCATGACTCAGGATGCGTTTGCGATGTTGTGCCAGGGCGACGACTCGAATCGTCCCGAATCCATCGAGCAATTGCTGGCCGGCGTTGCGCTGTTGCTGCCCATGCTGGATGTCATTCCCAATGCCGCGATCTTCATCAAGGATGTGCAGGCGCGCTATGTCATGGCCAACCGTACGTTGGTGCAGCGCTGCGGGTTGAAGCAGTTGAAACCGCTCCTGGGGAAAACCAGCGCCGAGGTGTTTCCGGAGCAATTGGGCCCCGGTTATACCGAGCAGGACCGACGCGTTCTGGAGCAGGGTTTTGTCCTGGAGGATCAACTGGAGCTGCACCTGTACGGCAGTCGAGAACCGGGTTGGTGCCTGACTCACAAGCGACCGCTGTATAACCGCCGCAATGAAATCATCGGCCTGGCCGGGATCTCGGTCGACCTGCAATCGGCGAGCGACACGCACCCGGCGTATCAGCGCCTGGCGGCGGTCGATGAGCACATTCGTGCACACTTCAATCGACGCGTGACGCTTGGCGAACTGACGCGCATCGCCGGTATTTCAGTGGCGCAACTGGAGCGCTACTGCAAGCGCGTGTTCCACCTGACACCGCGGCAGATGATCCAGAAAGTGCGCCTGGAACATGCTTATCGTCTGCTGCACACCGAGATGCCGATCACCGACGTTGCCTTGCAATGCGGCTACACCGACCACAGTGCGTTCACTCGGCAGTTCAAGGCCTCGACCGGATTCACGCCGCGTCAGTACCGGCAGGCGACCGGTCTGGAGCAGTCGTCGAGCCTGGATTAGCGATGCGTCGGGATTGGCCTGTAAACTGGCTGCGTCAAAGGCATTCGCCTTACCCTTTCAAGCAAGAGAATTCCCATGGCAAACCACGACCTGACCTTTACCCCCGATCCTGATGCGGATTCGATTTCCTCCGACGTTGTCGGCTTTGGTGGCGTGCTGGTCTCCACGCAAATTCCGACCCGCGCCGACGGCAGCCTGGAACTGGGCGACATCACCCTGCAAAGCGAATGCACCCTCCAAGCGCTGAAGGTGGCGCTGGAACGTGCGGGCAGTTCCATGGACCGCGTGATGCACCTGACCATCTACCTCACCGACATGGCCGACCGCGCCGCGTTCAACGAGGTTTACAAGCGTTATTTCGCCAAGCCATGGCCGGTCCGCGCTGCTGTTGGCGTAGCGTCCCTGGCGGTCGAAGGCATGCGCGTGGAAGTGACCGCGATGGCGGCCAAAGCCTGATCTCAGCCAGATATGCACAAAACCCTGTAGGAGCGGGCTTGCCCGCGATGGCGGCGTGTCAGTCGACATCCATTTTGAATGGTCTACCGCTATCGCGAGCAAGCTTGCTCCTACAGGGGCATGTTGGTCATGGGCTGAATGTGTGGTCCACGCCGATCAAATGTAGGAGCGGGCTTGCCCGCGATGACGGCGTGTCAGTCGACATCCATTTTGAATGGTCTACCGCTTTCGCGAGCAAGCTTGCTCCTACAGGGGCATGTTGGTCATGGGCTGAATGTGTGGTCCACGCCGATCAAATGTAGGAGCGGGCTTGCCCGCGATGACGGCGTGTCAGTCGACATCCATTTTGAATGGTCTACCGCTTTCGCGAGCAAGCTTGCTCCTACAGGGGCATGTTGGTCATGGGCTGAATGTGTGGTCCACGCC
>NZ_FYDY01000002.1:0-63727 GCF_900187435.1 Pseudomonas sp. Irchel s3b5 | reverse complement strand
ATGTAGGAGCGGGCTTGCCCGCGATGGCGGCGTGTCAGTCGACATCCATTTTGAATGGTCTACCGCTTTCGCGAGCAAGCTTGCTCCTACAGGGGCATGTTGGTCATGGGCTGAATGTGTGGTCCACGCCGATCAACTGTAGGAGCGGGCTTGCCCGCGATGACGGCGTGTCAGTCGACATCCATTTTGAATGGTCTACCGCTTTCGCGAGCAAGCTTGCTCCTACAGGGGCATGTTGGTCATGGGCTGAATGTGTGGTCCACGCCGATCAACTGTAGGAGCGGGCTTGCCCGCGATGGCGGCGTGTCAGTCGACATCCATTTTGAATGGTCTACCGCTATCGCGAGCAAGCTCGCTCCTACAGGGATTCAGGTCGTCAGGTCCGCACAAAACGCCACCCGGCAGCACACGGGTGCCCGTCAGGCGTTTCGCCGCTACAATGCACGCCTCGACCGTGACAGCCTGACTAAAAAAATATTATGTCCCTGCCCAAACATCATCTGGAATTGCTCAGCCCCGCCCGTGACGTGGCCATCGCCCGTGAGGCGATCCTGCATGGCGCTGATGCGATTTACATCGGCGGCCCGAGCTTCGGCGCCCGCCACAATGCCTGCAACGAAGTCAGCGAAATCGCCGAATTGGTGGAATTCGCCCGTCGCTATCACGCGCGGGTGTTCACCACCATCAACACCATCCTGCACGACAACGAACTGGAGCCGGCCCGCAAGCTGATCCACCAGTTGTACGATGCCGGTGTCGATGCGCTGATCGTCCAGGACCTGGGCGTGATGGAGCTGGACATTCCACCCATCGAGCTGCACGCCAGCACCCAGACCGACATCCGCACCCTGGAACGGGCAAAGTTCCTCGATCAGGCCGGCTTCTCCCAACTGGTGCTGGCACGTGAGCTGAACCTGCAAGAGATCCGTGCGATTGCCAACGAGACCGACGCGGCCATCGAGTTCTTCATCCACGGTGCGTTGTGCGTGGCGTTTTCCGGGCAGTGCAACATTTCCCACGCCCACACCGGTCGCAGCGCCAACCGCGGCGATTGCTCCCAGGCGTGCCGTTTGCCTTACACCCTCAAGGACGAAAAGGGCGGTGTGATCGCTTACGAAAAACACCTGCTGTCGATGAAGGACAACAACCAGAGCGCCAACATCCGCGCCCTGGTTGAGGCCGGCGTGCGTTCGTTCAAGATCGAAGGGCGCTACAAGGACATGGGCTATGTGAAAAACATCACGGCCTATTACCGCCAGCGCCTCGACGCCGTACTCGAAGACCGCCCGGACCTGGCCCGTGCCTCCAGCGGCCGCACCGCGCACTTCTTCCTGCCCGACCCGGAAAAAACCTTCCACCGTGGCAGCACCGATTACTTCGTCACGGATCGCAAGATCGACATCGGCGCCTTCGACTCGCCGACCTTCACCGGTTTGCCGGTGGGTGTGGTCGAGAAAGTCGCCAAGCGTGACATGCAGGTCGTCACGCACGAACCGCTGTCCAACGGCGACGGCCTCAATGTGCTGGTCAAGCGTGAAGTGGTGGGTTTCCGCGCCAACATCGCCGAGCCGAAGGGCGAATTCGAGGAGGACGGCGAGAAGCGTTATCGCTATCGCGTCGAGCCAAACGAGATGCCGGAGGGGATGTACAAACTGCGCCCCAACCATCCGCTGAATCGCAACCTCGATCACAACTGGCAACAGGCGCTGCAAAAGACCTCAGCCGAGCGTCGCGTGGCCCTGCGTTGGGTCGCTAGCCTGCGTGAAGAGCAGCTGGAACTCACCGCGACCAGCGAAGAGGGCATCAGCGCCAGCGTCACCCTGAAAGGGCCGTTCGGTGCTGCCAACAAGCCGGAGCAGGCACTGGAGCAATTGCAGGACCTGCTCGGTCAGTTGGGCACTACGCAGTACCACGCCATCGACATCAAGCTGGATGCGCCACAGGCGTACTTCATTCCGAACTCGCAACTCAAAGCCTTGCGTCGTGAAGTGATTGAAGCCTTGACCGAAGCGCGCATCGCCGCCCACCCACGCGGCGGTCGCAAGGCCGAGACCACACCGCCACCGGTGTACCCGGAATCGCACCTGTCGTTCCTGGCGAACGTCTACAACCAGAAGGCCCGCGACTTCTATCATCGCCACGGCGTGAAGCTGATCGATGCGGCCTACGAGGCCCACGAGGAAACCGGCGAGGTGCCGGTGATGATCACCAAGCACTGCCTGCGATTCTCCTTCAACCTGTGCCCGAAACAGGCCAAGGGTGTGACTGGCGTGCGTACCAAGGTCGCGCCGATGCAATTGATCCACGGCGACGAGGTGTTGACGCTGAAGTTCGATTGCAAGCCTTGTGAAATGCACATCATCGGCAAAATGAAAGGCCACATCTTCAACCTGCCGCAACCGGGCAGCGTGGTCGGTCACATCAGCCCTGAAGACCTGCTCAAGACCATCCCGCGCGCGCCGCATTGACGGACGGGTGGAGCGCGGCCCTGATGCCGCGCTCCACTGTCGAAAAAATCGAGACTAGTTACAGGCTTCGGCGACGGCCTTTTCGGCGCGTTTGAACTCCTGGCTGACGTCCGTAGTGATTTTCTGCTCTTTCATTTTCTGGCCGAGAAATGGTTGCTCACCGCGGGACTCGACTTCTGCGTCTTCGGCAACGATCTGGGCTTTGATCGCGGTGGCATGTTCGTCGATGACAGCATCGACCTCAGCCTGGTTTTTTGCGGTGTCGAGGGCTTTGACCAGTTTGCCTGCTTCCGCTTTTTCGGCTTCGGCATAGGCCTCGACCGTCAATCCAGCGGCCATTGCCCGAGCTTGGGTTTCCAGGGCCTTCATGTGCTGCTGAGCGGTGTTGCACAGGGTTTCCTGCCGTTTGCTTTCGACCAGGCTCCAGATGTTGACGCCATAAATTGCGGCACCCGTGACAATGAGGATGACCGCGGCACTGATCAATTTGCCTTTCACATTCCATACCCAAGCGTGTCAAGGGAAGTCCTGTTTTGCATCCATAGCCCGACTCCATTCGAATTAGAAAAGCGTAGCAGACGAAAATTTTCTTCCGGTGAAACGTTTCGCTCAGCGCGCTGCCGTTCGGGTTGAATTGCGGGCTGTAGAAGCGCCTGCGTCAGGGTTTTTACCGTCGCCAAGTGCTTCAATGGGTAGTAAGCATCTGTTTTAAAAAACAATTTGTACTAAAAGGGCTTCCCAGACGGCGAGAAAGTTGATAAATTTCCGCCCGCTCTTGCAGCAACCCTTACAGGGTTCGCAGCGCAGGAGTTTCACAAGAGAGCGCCACGCTCTCGTCGCAACACCTACAGGGGCGTCGCCAAGCGGTAAGGCAGCAGGTTTTGATCCTGCCATGCGTTGGTTCGAATCCAGCCGCCCCTGCCATTTTCCTTACACTCATCCCGTCAGTCGGCCGTCAACACGCCAGCTTGGGATGATTGTGCCTTTGAGAAACGCCAATGCCTGTTCGGCGTGGGCTCTCCTTTCAGTTGTCTATCCTCCTCTGTCACCCTTGTACTTGATCCTGGAATTCATCTGCAGTAAACAGGGCACATTCCGCGCATTATGCAGACATGCAGATCAGTTTTTTTCGGCTTGGTGTCTGGGCATCAAAGGCGTTTAATCAAATGTGGACCCCCATGATCAAGCGAGATATCCGTTGGTAGAGCGCCGTCAGTTCAGTGGTGGCATGAAGGGTAAGAATCTTCGCTACCTCAATGATCATGAGGGTCAACCGGTCCTTCGGGCCCGCGCAGGGTTTTTGTTGCTGGAGCATTTTTCGTTGCCTGCGTTTACCCAGGCGCTCGATACGATTGTCACTGCAAACCTGTTAAGACCTGCATTGTTCTCAACGAAAACCTTCGGGCTGACGGAAGGGGAAGTGATCAGTGATCTGGGGCTGGTCATTCGACCCGATGCAAGTCTCAATCATGCCGCGATCCAGGACCTGGACTTGCTAGTTGTCTGTGGCGGGTACCGTACGGCACTCAAAGCGGACGATGCATTGGTCAATCTGTTGCGCGAATCGTCTGATCAGGGCGTTACGCTGGCTGGCGTGTGGAATGGCGCCTGGTTCCTCGGACGAGCCGGTTTGCTGGATGGATATCGCTGCGCGATTCACCCTGAACATCGTCCCGCATTGGCGGAAATTGCCAGGCTGGCTCAAGTCACCAGTGAAGCCTATGTGGTTGATCGCGACCGCCTGACCGCATCCAGTCCCAATGGTGCGTTCTACATGGCCCTCGAGTGGATAAAGGGCTTGCACGACAAGGCACTGACCGACGGCATTGAAGACATTCTTGCATTTGAAGCTTCGCGTTACCGGCGCATCAAGCCAACGCTGAACGTGTCGGTCAGCGGTCCTCTCAGGGAAATGGTCAACTTGATGGATGCCAACCTGGAGGAGCCGCTGGAAATGGAGGTGCTCTGCCTGTACGCGGGCCGATCCCGTCGACAGATCGAACGTCTGTTCAAAGAGCAGCTTGGCACCACCCCGCAACGCTATTACATGGACTTGCGGATAACTGAAGCACGTCGACTCCTTCAGCACACCACGTTGACCATCGTCGAAGTCTCGGTAGCCTGTGGTTTCGTTTCGCCCAGCCACTTCAGCAAATGCTACAACGCGTATTTCGGTTATCGGCCATCGAAGGAAATCAGGCTGGTCAAATAACTGTTATGCAATGACCGATGGCTAGCGAAACCGCTGCGCAATGCCATCGGCAAACGGATAGATAGAAAACCAGGGTCTGGCCTCGTCGATCACTCGCTGGAACGAAGGTCGGGTGATCAGCCGCTCGAAATACGCATTCAAGTGCGGGTAGTCATCGGCAAACGGCACCAGCGTACCGGCATAGAACAATGCAGGGCAGGCGGCGCAATCGGCCATGCTGAAGTCGTCTCCGGCGGCCCAGGTTCTGGACGCCAATTGACGGTCGAGCATGCCGTACGCGGTCGTCAGTGCGGCGCGTTCCCGGGTCAGGTCGCCGTTCGCCGAGCGCAGGCGATCGAGGACGATCTGGTTCATCGGCCCCTGGACGTGGAGGTCGAAAAAACGATCCCACAAACGAATCTCCCACGCAGCCTCCCAATCGTCGGGAATCAGGCGATGTCGGCGTGCATGAAAGTGGTCCAGATACTCGATGATGATGCTCGATTCCGCCACGTCGCGCTGACGTGCGTGATCGCGGATCACCGGAAACTTGACCAGTGGCCACAGGGCTTGAAGCTCTGCCCGGTCGGCCTCGTTGCCCAGGTCGATGATCTTTTTTTCAAACTCGATGTCGTGTTCGTAGAGTGCGATCAGCACTTTGTGGCAGTACGACGAGAGCGGATGGAAGTAGAGAGTCAGCGGCATCTTTCGGTCCCTCGGCCAAGTGCAAACCCGTGCATTATCCGCCTGCACTCGCCGATGTGCGAGGTGCTCCATCGTGGTGCTGTTTGGAGGTGAAAGGGTTGGGAATTGCTTGACCTGACAATCATTAAAATATCTTTTAAATCAATGTGATCGTAACTCGTTCGGTGATCAGTCCGAACGTGGCACGCACATTGCTCCATTCCTCTGGCACCGGTTCTGGTGCGATTGATCCGGGACGACCCGGAGGCCTAGCGGCTCTGCGATATCTGGACGACCAGGTGACATTTTGACTAATCATCAGGAGGTTACTTATGGCGCCCACGCCTCGAACTACCCCTCATTCAGCGTTCGAACACCTGCCCCTCGTGGACATTGGCGGACTGTTTTCCGACTGCGCAGCCGATCGCATCCAAGCCGCCGCAGCGTTGGGGAACGCCGCGCAGCAGGCAGGTTTCCTCTATGTGACCGGGCACGGTATCGATCCGCAGATCATCAATCGTCTCAAGCAACGGAGCGTTGAATACTTCGCCCAGCCGGTCGAGCGCAAGATGCAGGATTACATCGGGCTTTCGAGCAATCACTGCGGGTATGTCCCGGAGGGCGAGGAGCAGTTTGTCGAGGGCAGCATCGATCACAAGGAGGCCTTCGACGTTGGCTTCGACTATGTCCTGCCAGAGGGGCAGCGCCCCATGCTGGGGGCCAATCGCTGGCCAGTGTTGCCGGGTTTCAAGCAGGACATCAAGGCTTACTACGACGCGGTGTTCAGCCTCAGCCTTGCGCTGTTTCGGGGCTTTGCGCTGGCCTTGGGGTTGCCGGAAAACGCCATCAGCCAATGGGTCAATCATCCGCCCAGCCAACTTCGGTTGATTCACTATCCGTATTCAAAGGATGCACCGCAGGATCGTCCGGGCATTGGCGCGCACACCGACTACGAATGCTTCACCATCCTGCTGCCGACTGCGCCGGGGCTTGAAGTGTTGAACGGAGCAGGGCAGTGGATCGACGTGCCGCTGGTCGAAGGTGCATTTGTGATCAATATCGGCGACATGATGGAGGTGCTGAGCAATGGCACCTACGTCGCCACGGCCCATCGGGTGCGCAAGGTCAGTGAAGAGCGTTATTCCTTCCCGATGTTCTGCGCTTGCGACTATGACACGGTCATCGAACCTATCGCGCAACTGCTCGAACCGGCAACGCCGAGCCGCTATGGGCCGGTGGTTTGCGGTGAGCATCTGTATGCACAAACCCTGCAAACCTTTCGCTATCTCAAGCAACGCATGGCGCGGGGCGAGCTGAGTTTGCCCAGTGGCGCCAAAGGCTTGTCGTCATTCGGCTACGCCCCCATCGGCGAGGAGGTTTGACATGCACCTTCACGACCTTGTCGAGCAATTTGCACAACAATCACCCCAGGGTGTTCCCGACTGGATGCTCGGTTTCTACAAGCGCCGGGCGATCAGTTATGCCGACGGCCTGACCGATGTGCAGACCCACGTGTGCTGGTTCCAGAGTCGCAATTTCACCATCGATCTGCGCCTGCCGCTCGAGCACCAGCAGGTCGCGGCCAAGCCCTTGTCGGCGTACAACGCGCAAGAGCTGCAAGTGCTCGCCAATTACGAAGGCTGGGAAGCCTTGTGTTCCTGGGAAGGCGAGACCCTGAGCTGGCACACGGACACGTCTTTGCAGGTGCACAATCGCTGGCCGGAGCCTGGGCTGCTCAAGCGCATCGGTGACTGCATGATCGAGTTCTCACCCAGTGACGCCTACGTCGAAGACTGGCGCTTGCAATCATCGGCACCGGGGGCATTGATCGGCTTGCGACTGCTGCACGAAAAGGAACTGGACAGCGGCCGCGTGCACCACCGTGGTGGTGGGCTGATCGTGTGCGGCGATCATGCGGCGCTGGTGCTTGGGCGTGCCGAGGTGCTTGAGTGCGGCCCCCTCGATCTGCGTGAGGCGGTTGCGCGCCATGCCGATGATCTGCCATGGCTCAGCCAGGCCTTCAACTTCGAGACTTCAGTTGCCTGTGGTTCCCTCGCAGAGGGCTACAACGTGACCCTATCGACCCGCGCTGCACGCATCGGTCAGCCGCTGATTTCGCTGGAAGGCTTCGAGATTCACCCTGACGGCCAGCACGTTTCTCAGTTGTTGCAGGTCGACGGTGTTGTCCGCGAGCGCTTGTTCGTCATCGACACGCTGGAGCCGCAGGTCAGCTATTCACCAGCCACCGGATTCACCGACCGTGCCGCGCAATGGTACGAGCGCGAATCCCCGACCTTGAGCCGCTACACCCGGCCGCTCGTTTGAACCCAACGCGTCACCCCATTCATAACCCGTGAGGTTTCCATGAAGGCATTCTCGTGCGTGTTCTACCGTTTTGCATTCGTGTTGCTGGCGTTGTCCTGTGTGGCTTTCGGTGCTTCTGCGGCCGAGAAAAAACAGTCGTTCAAGGTGGCCTGGTCGATCTATTCCGGGTGGATGCCGTGGGGCTACGCCAGCGAACACGGGATCATCGACAAATGGGCGAAAAAGTACGGCATCCAGATTGAGCTGGTGCAACTCAACGACTACATCGAGTCGATCAACCAGTACGCCGCGGGGGCATTCGATGCCTGCGGCATGACCAACATGGATGCCTTGACCATCCCGAGCGCCAATGGCGTGGACACCACGGGGCTGATTCTGGGCGATTACTCCAACGGCAACGACGCCATCGTCCTGAAGAACGGCAAGAGCTTTGCCGACATCAAGGGCCAGCAGGTCAATCTGGTGGAGTTGTCGGTGTCCGACTACCTGATGTCCAGGGCCTTGGACATTCATGGGCTGAGCCAACGCGATATCAAGATCATGAACACCTCCGATGCTGATGCGGTGGCTTCGTTCTCCACGTCCGGGGTGACGGCGGCAGCATTGTGGAATCCGCAATTGAGCATGGTGATGAAGCAGTCACCGACGGCGGTTCAGGTCTTCACCTCCAAAGAAATACCGGGGGAGATCATTGACATGATGGCGGTGAACACCGAGACGCTGGCGGCCAATCCGGAACTGGGCAAGGCGTTGGTCGGTGCGTGGTTCGAGACCTTGCAATTGATGAGCGGCGACGACGGGCAGGCCATCGCCGCACGTACTTCGATGGCCGAGCGCTCGGGTACCGACCTTAAAGGCTACGAGGAACAACTCACGCAAACCATGTTGTTTTATACGCCTGGCACCGCGTTCGAGTTCGCCAACTCCGACGCCATCCGCCATACCATGGACAAGGTGCGCACCTTCTCCTTTGCCAAAGGCTTGCTGGGCCAGGCCGCCACCAGCGCCGATGCGGTGGGCATGCAGTTTGCCGACGGCTCTACCCTTGGTGATAAGAACAACATCAAGCTGCGCTTCGATAGCCGCTTCGTGAACATGGCGGTGGCCAACCAGCTCTGAGCGAAGGCGACCAAGGGGGTGCAGATCAGTTCGGCCCACATCGACAGCTCCCAGTTCAGTGTTGCCGAGACGTGGTTGAACGGAAACGGGAAGCGCTCCTGAATGTCGGCGAACCAGTTCTGGCCGTTGAACTTCTCCAGGCCCGACTCGAAGAATTCCCAGGCGAGGAACACCCGCAAGGCCAGCGGCGCAATCCAGTCGCCAGCACGGCCCAGGTTCAGGTGCAGGCCTTTGACGGCCGAGGAGATTGAGGTGTTCATGGGCGATGGTCCCCTTGAGTGAGTTGGACGTTTGGATCGGCCTGGCCAATCGACAGACCAATTCAATCAACGGGATGTATCTGCGATGTGTCGTCGGTGCGGGGTTGTACACACTGTGATACTTCAAACACCGCTTATCCCTTGTAGGAGCAAGCTCGCTCGCGATGACAATGGACCAGATACTTCAATGTGGCTGACCTACCGCTATCGCGAGCAAGCTTGCTCCACACAAAAGCGCAACCACAAAGGGCCGTGACGCTCTCGCGCAATTGCTATACATTTTCCGGCCGCCCTCAGCATGGTGATACCGCTTCATGTCTCTTGCGCTCGAACGTCTAGTCGCTGGCACGCCGATCCCTTTCGCCGGTAACCGTGTCACGGTTGTCAGCCCCGAACTGGCAGAACGCTTCCAGCCCGGTGATCACCTGCTGGTGGAGCAGGTCAGCGGTGAACTGTTGCTGATTCCGGTGGTGGACCAGCGAGCAGCAGCGGTCGCGATCGAACGTGCTGAAGCGGCATTCACGGCAATGTCCGCCGTTTCTGATCAGGCGATCAGCGCATTTTTCGATTTGTTTGCCCAGCGCCTGGAAACCCCTGAGTGCTGGGCCTTGATCGAGGCCGCGAACCTGGCCGACATCGAGCGGGCCAAGGCGCGCGGTCGTTCGACCACACGCCTCTTGGCCGATGAGCGCATGCGTCGCGACATGATTGCCGGGCTGCGCGCCTGGCGCGATGCTTCGGCCACGCGCGGCAAAGTGGTCAGTTGCGTCGAGCATGACGGCTGGAAGGTCGAGCAAGTGGTTTCGCCGCTGGGCATCGTCGCGTTTGTCTTCGAAGGTCGACCGAACGTTTTCGCCGACGCCGCCGGCGTATTGCGCACCGGCAACACTGCCGTTTTGCGCATTGGCAGCGATGCGTTGGGCACTGCTCAGGCAATCGTCAGTCACGCACTGAATCCAGCGTTGGCCGACGCCGGTTTGCCCAATGGCGCGGTGTCGTTGGTGGAAAGCGTCAATCATGCCGCCGGTTGGGCGATGTTCGCCGACCGGCGCCTGTCGCTGGCCGTGGCCCGTGGTTCGGGCCGCGCAGTCAGTCAGTTGGGCAGCATCGCGCAGCAGGCAGGCACCGCTGTCAGCCTGCACGGCACCGGTGGCGCCTGGCTGGTCGCCCATGCAGATGCGGATGCCCAGCGCTTCGCCAGCGTGGTGCGCAACTCCCTGGACCGCAAAGTATGCAACACCCTGAACGTGTGCCTGATTCACCGTGATCGTGCTGCAGAGCTGGTCCCGCTGTTTCTCGATGCCCTGCAACAGGCAGGCAAGGCGCGGGGGCAGGGCTGCAAGTTGCACATCGTCGAGGGCAGCGAGGCGTACTTGCCGAGCGACTGGCAAGCGGCAACGGTGCAGGTGTATCGCGCCGAAGGCTACCAGACCGAAGCATTGGCCGAACCGCTGCCCGAAGATCAACTGGGGCGCGAGTGGGAATGGGAAGAAACCCCGGAAGTCAGCCTGAAAATCGTCGATGACCTGGACAGCGCCATCGCCTTGTTCAACCGCTACAGCCCGCAATTCACGGTGTCGCTCATCAGCGAAAGTGCCGAGGCTCAGGACCGTTTCTACAACGCGGTCAACGCGCCTTTTGTCGGCAACGGCATCACCCGCTGGGTTGACGGTCAGTACGCGCTGAACAAACCGGAACTGGGTCTTTCGAACTGGGAAAGCGGACGACTGTTTGCCCGCAGCGCGATTCTCTCGGGCGATGGCGTGTTCACCATCCGTAGCCGCATGACCCAGGTCGACCTGGGCGTCAAACGCTGAAGCCTTCCCTTTGATCAAGCAGCCTCAACCGCTCTGCCATACACGGCGCAAGTCGTCGGGTGCTCGGCCAGGGCCACGAAGCCACCCCCGGGATGCGGACTGTATGACGGCACGATGTTGCCGGCGTTGCGGATCACGAACAGCTCACCGGGCTCTTGCTGGGTCAGCAGCTCCGGCACGACGCGGCTGTCGGAACAGGTGATGAACAGGGTGCCGGGGTGCTGCGTGGGGAGCTGGCTTGCCAGCGATGAGGTCCACGAGATTGACGCAAAATTCAAGGCCGCCTTCGCCAGCAAGCCGGCTCCTACAGGGACTGTGGCGATCACAATATCTTGCCCTTCGTAGGAGCTGGCTTGCCAGCGAAGAGGTCCGCGAGGTTGATGCAAAATTCAAGACCGCCTTCGCCAGCAAGCCGGCTCCTACAGGGAATGTGGCGATCAAAAAATCTTGCCCTTCGTAGGAGCTGGCTTGCCAGCGAAGAGGTCCACGAGATTGATGCAAATTCAAGGCCGCCTTCGCCAGCAAGCCGGCTCCTACAGGGACGGTGACGATCAAAAAATCTTGCCCTTCGTAGGAGCTGGCTTGCCAGCGATGAGGCCCGCGAGATTGACGCAAAATTCAAGGCCGCCTTCGCCAGCAAGCCGGCTCCTACAGGGACTGTGGCGATCACAAAATCTTGCCCTTCGTAGGAGCTGGCTTGCCAGCGATGAGGCCTGCGAGATTGACGCAAACCTCAAGGCCGCCTTCGCCAGCAAGCCGGCTCCTACAGGGACTGTGGCGATCACAAAATCTTGCTCTTCGTAGGAGCTGGCTTGCCAGCGATGAGGCCCGCGAGATTGACGCAAAATTCAAGGCCGCCTTCGCCAGCAAGCCGGCTCCTACAGGGAATGTGGCGATCACAAAATCTTGCTCTTCGTAGGAGCTGGCTTGCCAGCGAAGAGGTCCACGAGATTGATGCAAAATTCAAGGCCGCCTTCGCCAGCAAGCCGGCTCCTACAGGGACGGTGACGATCACAAAATCTTGCTCTTCGTAGGAGCTGGCTTGCCAGCGATGAGGTCCACGAGATTGACGCAAAGGCCGCCTTCGCCAGCAAGCCGGCTCCTACAGGACGGTGACGATCACAAAATCTTGCTCTTCGTAGGAGCTGGCTTGCCAGCGATGAGGTCCACGAGATTGACGCAAAATTCAAGGCCGCCTTCGCCAGCAAGCCGGCTCCTACAGGGAATGTGGCGATCACAAAATCTTGCCCTTCGTAGGAGCTGGCTTGCCAGCGAAGAGGCCCGCGAGATTGACGCAAAATTCAAGGCCGCCTTCGCCAGCAAGCCGGCTCCTACAGGGAATGTGGCGATCACAAAATCTTGCCCTTCGTAGGAGCTGGCTTGCCAGCGAAGAGGCCCGCGAGATTGACGCAAAATTCAAGGCCGCCTTCGCCAGCAAGCCGGTTCCTACAAGGACACGCAAGCATTAAAAAGGGCCTGCTCTTTATGGGAGCAGGCCCTTTTTGTGAATCAACTAATAATTAATACAGCCGATCAATCACCCGAACTTCGTTCTGGTTCTGCATCGAATCCCATGCCTGTTTCAGCGTTTGCAGAACGCTGCCGATGAAGTCCTTGTCGGCCGCGGCTTTCTTGCCGACATAGCCTTGGCCGCGACGGTACATCTTCAGGCGGGCCAGCAGGTTCTGGTTGTTCTGGTCGAACTCGGCTTCATGGGCATGTGGCGACAGGCAGTCGATATGCACCTGGCCAGACTTGCTGATCCAGAGAATATGGTTGTCGTGGCTGTCTTTTTTAGCCGCAAACATACGAGCCAGTTCTTCGATAGTAGGTTGATTGTTCAGATTCATAATAAAG
Organism: Pseudomonas sp. Irchel s3b5; assembly: GCF_900187435.1. NCBI lineage: Bacteria > Pseudomonadati > Pseudomonadota > Gammaproteobacteria > Pseudomonadales > Pseudomonadaceae > Pseudomonas > Pseudomonas sp. Irchel s3b5. The sequence goes on along the minus strand of NZ_FYDY01000002.1, from coordinate 51,006 downwards.
CCCCTTGACCAATTGGTGATCTTTCAAAGTTGATTCGCTAATACAGGTAGCCCATCGGTTAGTTGATCCCTGGCACCGAAACCAGGACGTCGGCGTTCGACCGCCTTATCGGGCGGGGTCCTGCGTCTGTTGCATGTAGTCGTGTTGAATAACTGCTACGCAATAGCGTCACAACGAAGAGAAGCGGCGATACCTGGAAGTCACTGCCGACTTTTCAAGGGTCGGCCACAAGCTTCATGAGGATGGCTCGCCAAGTCTTCTCGCCCTTGTACTGGACGTTCAGGCCAGGTCAGCTTCTTCAATCTGCCTTGTGGGCAGCGTGTATCCGGGGAAAACAGCTCGGCGGTCAGACGAGCTTGCTCAAACGTGTTGCCTGTTCTCCCGATCGGGGAGACGTCTGCATCATGCAAGGGCAAATCGAAGGCGTCAACGGTTTTGTAGTGAATATTTTCAGGCACTACATATTGTCGGACAAAGCTGTTCGGAATTAGAAAAGGAGGCGCGGGAGTGCTGTCAGGGCGATGGCAGCGGTGACTCAAATCGATAGAACGTGCAGGAATGGCCGTCAACCGTGAGCGAGTGTCGGGTGAATCCCGCGGCGCAGAGCGTGGGCATCACAGCGACCCAGAACAGCCGTGCTGGCTGATTTGCCTCGATGTGGAAAATCTGCCATTGACCGGGGAGGCGGCTCAAGAGGGTAGACACGACAAATCGCGCGACGCCCTGGCCACGAAAGCGTCGACTGACAAACAGATACCCGATGTTGTAGCGGGCGCCTTGCAAGTGGGTGTCTTCGTCCACGGTCACGAAACCGGCCAATTCTCCATTGACCTTGATCAGAAACGGCCGGGTCGCGGGTTTTCGCCAGTAGTCGGGCATGGGCAGGATACTGAAAAAGCCGGATTCGCCCAGTTTCAGCGGCAGCCATTCGCTGAAATCGTAGGTGTAGAACTGCATCAGGTTTTCGATGGTTTCAAGTTCATCGCGTTGAGCGACGTGCAATTCGATCGAAAGCATCGGCTGGGTTTCCGTATGGCAGGCGTGTAGTGGCGTGCGCTACAGGATAATGTCAATTGGTGACCAACAGCTCCGGGCCAAGGTAGTCGTTGATCTGATTGATATCGTCGTCGCCCAGGCTGCCCACCGAAGAGGCCAGGCGCAAGCGCGACATCAGATAGCGTAACTTGGCTTCGAACAGATCGTGGCGCGCAACGAAGAGCAGTTCTTCGGCATTGAGCACGTCCGAGTTGGTGCTGGTGCCGCCTTCCAGGAAGCCCTTGCGTGACGATGCCAGTGAGCGCTCGTTGGACGCTACGGCCTTCTCTAGAGCGCGAATGCGTTTGGCGCCGCTCAGGATGCCTTGATACTCACGGGTGGTTCCCGTGATGACCTCCTGACGTGCGGCGTCAAGTTCATCCAGGGCTTTACTGCTATTGGCACTGGCCTGGCGTGTCAGCGCGCTGACGCCGCCACCGCTGTACAACGGGAAATTGACTTCCAGTCCGACTGAGCTGTAGTGGTTGCGTTGATTCAACTCGGAGAGTGATTGGCTCTCACCCGCGGTGTAGCCGGCGATGAAATCCAGGGTTGGCCAGTGACCCGCTTTGGCACGATTCACCTCTTCTTCGGCGAGGTTGCTGCTATGCCGGCGCGCAAGGATCGTCGGGCTATCGGTCTGGGCTTTGACCAACCAGTCCTGCAGGTTGCTCGGTAGCAGCGGTGGTGTCTCGAAGCTCGGGCGCAAGGTGGTCAGCGATTCGGGGGGTTCACCGATGTATTCCTCGAGCTGGCGGCGTGCATTGATCAGGTTGTCTTGCGCCTCGATCAGTTCGGCTTCGGCGAGGTCCCGGCGAGCGGCTGACTCGTCGATGTCGGTGATAGTGCCTGCCCCCAGTTCCATGCGCCGTTTCGCCGAGGCGAGTTGCTCGTCGAAGGCGGTCAGCTTGGACTTGGCCAGCGTGATGGTTTCGCTGGCCAGGAGCACATCGAAATAGCTTTCGGCCAGACGCACCGCGGCATCCTGGCTCTTGGCATCGAATACCGCGTTGCTGTAGTCGGCACGCTGCTGACCCTGACGGTATTCGGCCATTTTCTGTTTGTTGAACAGCGGCTGGCGCAGGCGCACGTTAGCGCCCTTGGAATCGTAGTCGAGATCTCGTTCGAATCCGCTCTGGCGTTGTGTGCCATTGACCTTGTGGTCGTAGGCTGTGGCATTGATCTGCGGTAGCAAACCAGCCTTGCCGATGGCGCGGTTCTCCTTGCCGGCTGCATTTTCATGTACGGCGGCCTGGTAGATGGGGCCCTGGAACTGCAACAGATCCCAGGCTTGTTTGAGGTCCATGGCGCTGACCGGAAGGCTCAGTCCAAGCAGGCAGAAAAGCACGCAATGACGGTCCATTTCATTGTTCCTTGAAGGAGCTGTTGACGCGATCAAGCATTGGTTTAAGTAGATAGCTCATCATGCTGCGCTCGCCGGTCTTGATGGTGACGCTGGCGGGCATGCCGGGGCGGATGTGATTGGTGCCAAGCAGGCTCATGCCATCAGGGGTGACTTCCACCTGAGCCAGATAGAACGGTTGTTTGCTTTCCTCGTCGACCAGGCGGTCGGCTGAGACGGTCATTACGCGGCCGGGAATATTGGGTGTCTTGGTATGGTTGAAAGCCGGGAAGGTAATGTCCACGGGCAGGCCGGGGACCATCTTGTCGATGGCCTGCACGGGAATCATTGCGTCGACCTGCAGGGGTTCATTAGTCGGGACGATCTCCATGATCTTGAAACCGGGCTGAATGATCCCGCCGACGGTGGCGACGCTCAGGGCCTGGACCATGCCATCGATCGGCGAGCGAATCACCGTGTGGGTCACTTCATAGTCCAGCGCGCGCAAGCGGTCGGCCAGGGTGGTGTTTTCCTTGGCGGTGTCGGTCAGCTGCGATTCGACTTCCTTCAGATAATCGTGCTGGCGCTGCAGGATGCGCAGCTTGATTTCGGTGGTCTGGCTACGCACGCGAGCGATGTTGTTGAGGTTCTCGGCCTGACCGGCGGAGAGTTCGGCATTGTTGCGTTCCAGCTCGAGCAAACGGTTACGCGGCACATAGCCTTCGGCCGCCAGCACGCGGGTGCCTTGCAATTCCTGGTTGAGGAAGTTGATCTGCGAGGCGCGAGCACCATAGACCTGCTGCAAGCCCTTGAGCTGCACCGCCGACGCCGCGAGGTTTTCCTGCAGGATGCTGATTTCGCCAGCGAGGCCGGCGCGCCGGGTGTCCAGCAGGCGTTGTTGCAAGTCCATGGCAGCCACCAGGCGAGGGTCGGCGTCGAAGCGCTTGAGCAGCATGGGGTCGTAACTCACGACGTCGCGGTTGTCCCGTTCGGCTTCCAGGCGATTTTCCACGGTCTTGCTGACGATGTACTGGGCACTCACCGCACCCTGTTCTGCCAGGGCGCGTAATGAGTCGAGGCGAACCACCTCCTGACCTTTTTTCACCATCTCGCCTTCGCGAACGAGAATGGCCTCCACGGTACCGCCGCTCAGGTGTTGCACGGTTTTGCGATTGCTGGTGACTTTGACCGTGCCTGTCGCCACCACGCCAGCATCCAGCGGCGCCAGCCAGGACCACAGAAGAAAGCCGCCGAAGCCGGCAATCACCAGCCACAGACCCCACCGCGCGGGTTTAGCGACGTCCAGATCGATCAAGCTCTTGGGGTCGCTTTGAATGATCTCGGTGCTTTGACTCATTTGCATGATTGGTCACTCCCGTGCTTTGACGGAGGCCAGCGGAGTCGGTGCGCCTGTGGGTATCACACTGGCCTTGCGCAGCGCAGTGAATACTTCGTCGCGGGTGCCGAGCATCTGCACGGCGCCGTCGCGCAGCATCAGCATCTTGTCGACGGCACAGAGCACGTTGGGTCGGTGGGAAATCAGAATGAGGGTGGCGCCGCGATTCTTGAGTTCGGCCAGCGCATCGATCAAGGCTTTTTCGCCGACGTCGTCGAGGTTGGCGTTCGGCTCATCCAGCACGATCAGATTGGGTTCGCCATACAGCGCGCGGGCCAAGGCGATACGTTGCTTCTGGCCGCCGGAAAGCGGGCTGCCATCGGTGCTCAGGCGGGTGTCATAACCCTGCGGGAAACGCAGGATCATCTCGTGTACGCCAGCGCTCCTGGCTGCGCGAATGACGGCTTCGCTGTCCACTTCGCCAAAGCGCGCAATGTTGTCGGCGATGCTGCCTTCGAACAGTTCCACGTCTTGTGGCAGGTAGCCGATCCAGGGACCCAGTTCGCTCTTGTTCCAGGTGTACATGTCCGCACCGTCCAGGCGCACTTTGCCAGCCTGTGACGGCCAGACGCCAACCAGCAGGCGGGCGAGGGTGGATTTGCCGGAGGCGGATGGACCGATAATGCCAAGGCTTTCGCCGGGGACAAGGCTGAAGCTCACTCCGCGCAATATCGTATTGTTGGTCCCGGGCGCGCAGGCATACACATTTTCTACCGCCAGCATGCCCAGTGGTCGCTGCAGCGACATGCTCGGTACTCTGCGTGGATAGTCATGCAGCATTTCGTTGAGCCTGGCCCAGGCCGTACGGCAGCCGATCAGTTGCTTCCACGAGGCGATGACTTGTTCCACCGGACTCAGTGCGCGGCCGGTGAGGATCGAGCAGGCAATCATCATCCCGGGCGTGATCTTGCCGTCGATCGCCAGCAGTGCGCCGGCGCCGAGGATCAGCGACTGCAACGTGATTCGTACGAAGCGCCCGGTGCCGCTGATCACGGCGGCACGGTCGGAGGCCAGGGTCTGCATTTCCAGAACGCGCAAATGGCTTTGGTACCAGCGCTTGCTGATGGATGGCAGCATGCCCATGGCCTCGATAACCTCGGCATTGCGCAGGTTGTTGTTGGCGTATTGGGCGGAGGAGAGGGAGGCCTGATTGGCCTCGGCCAGGGGCTTCTGCGTCGCCTTCTCGGTGAGAAAAGCCAAGGCCACCAGAATCAGTGAGCCGATCAACGTGAGCAGTCCGAGGATCGGGTGGATCAGATAGGCGACCAGCAGGTAGATCGGCGTCCACGGCGCATCGAAGAAAGCGAACAGGCCATTGCCGGTGAGGAACTGGCGAACCTGCGCGAGATCTTGCAGGGCCTGGGCCGGGTTGCCTCCGGCGCGGCTCAGGTTTCGCTCGAACGCAGCGGTGAAGATTCGCCGGTTGAGGTCCATGTCGAGGCAGTTGCCGACCCGGATCAGCAGGCGGGTTCGGATCATTTCCAGCGTGGACATCAACAGGAACAGGCCCACCACCAGAACGGTCAGCATCGTCAATGTTGTGACATTTCCACTGACCAAGGCTCGGTCATAGACCTGAAGCATGTACACGGCTGGCGTCAACATCATGATGTTGATGACGCCGCTGAAGCCCGCCAGTGAGTAAAAGCTACGGCGCAGACGAAAGAGTGCGTCAGCCAGTTCGGAGCGGGTGCTCGACGGCTTATGCATTTTGGGCCTCCCTCTTCGAAAACCCGGTTGCCCTTTAGGCGCAACGGCTAAATATCGGTCTAATCCGGCGCGTAGCTTTTGATACGCAGGCGGGTCGCTCTATGGCGAGTCATCCAAAACCTCTGCTTGCTCCCTTATCCCGCAGCGTAGGTGGCAGCGTTCTAATCTGAAATATTTTTTCGCTCTATAGCCACTTCTGTCATCGCATATATATCTTTCTAAAACAGCGAGTTAATTGCACTGATAATCGTTCTTGTCATACGGGTGGCGTAATTTTGGCAATTTTTTGCCATTGTCCTTCAGTTCAAAAGAACGCTACGAAGGCTTGGCCGGCTTTGCCGCGCGCTTGCTGCTGCTCGCTGGTTTGCGTTTGGCGGTCTTGCGTTGTTTTTTCCACGGGGTGGCCCCGCGCCCGGCGGGGCTTGCCGGGCCGCTGATGGTCAGGCTCAAGCCGGCACAGCGGCTGACTTGCTTGCTCATCCAGGCGGCTTGTTTGGTGACGAATTCCTCAAGGCTCATTTCTCCGCTTTGCACCATGTCCAGAGCCTGTTCCCAGATGGCTGTGGTCCCCGGATCGGCAATGGCGCGCGGCACGGCATCGATCAGGCTGAACGCTGCGGGCGTTGCGGCCAGGGCTTTGCCGTTTTTCACCAGATAACCACGGTCGAGCAGACCCTGGATGATCGAAGCACGGGTCGCTTCGGTGCCGATGCCGGTGGTGTCCTTGAGCTTTTGCTTGAGCAGTGGATCCTCCACCAGTTTGGCGACGTTCTTCATCGCCTTGATCAGATCGCCTTCGGTGAATGGCTTGGGTGGCTGAGTCCAGAGGTCCTTGAACTGCACGCCAGCCACCGCGCAATCAATGCCTTCGGCCAGGTTCGGTAGTGTTTGCGGCGTTGGCGCTTCACGACCCTTGGCCGGTGCCAGTGCTTCAGGCAGGGCGCGTTTCCAGCCTGGTTCGATGATCTGTTTTCCCACGGCGCGCAAAGCCTCGCCAGCACAATCGAAATCGGCCTGGGTGCGGTCGTATTCGTGATTGGGCAGGAACTGTGCGAGATAGCGTGCGCGGATCAGCGTATAGACCGCACGGTGCTTGCCGGTCAGACGTTCGAGATTTTTCGCCGCGGCGGTGGGGATGATGCCGTGGTGAGCGGTGACCTTGGCATCGTTCCAGGCCCGCGAGCGGCGGTGCGGTTCGAGGTGATCGTGCAAGGCGTTCAGGGCCGGATCGGCCTGACGCAGCGCTGCCAGAATCGCCGGTGCCTCGCTGTGCTGGCTGAGCGGCAGGAAGCCGCAATCGCTGCGTGGATAGGTGATGACTTTGTGGGTTTCGTAAAGCGCCTGAGCGATGTCGAGGGTTTCCTGGGCGCCGAGGCCGAGTTTTTTCGAACAGACTTCCTGAAGCGTGCCCAGGTCGAACGGCAGCGGTGCCACTTCGCGCATCCGCTCGGTGCGCAGCTTGATGACCCGGGCCGTGGAGGCGCTGCCTATGGCTGCCGCCGCTTGTTGTGCCAGGACCTGATTCAGGCAGCGGTCCTGATCGTCGCAAATCTCGGATGCCGCCCGCCATTGCGCGGTAAACGCGGTGCCGTTGTGCAGCAGCTGCACGTCGATGGCCCAATAGGCGACCGGTACGAAATCGGCGATGCTGCGGTCGCGGTCCACCACCAAACGCAAGGTCGGCGTCTGTACCCGGCCCACCGGCAACACCCCCTGATAACCGGATTGGCGCCCGAGCAGCGTGAAAAGCCGACTCATGTTCATGCCGATCAGCCAGTCAGCCCGGGATCGTCCCAGGGCTGAGTGATAGAGGCTGAACGTGTCGGCCCCCGGTTTGAGCGCGGCAAGGGCCTTGCGGATCGAGGCGTCGTCCAGTGCCGATAACCAGAGGCGGCGGATCGGTCCGCGGTAACGGCAATGCTCGACCAGTTCGCGGGCGATCATCTCGCCTTCGCGGTCGGCGTCGGTGGCAATGATCAGTTCGGAGGCTTCGCCGAGCAGGCGCTTGACCGCCTTGTACTGGCTGGCCGTGCGTGGCTTGACGGTCATCTTCCATTTTTCGGGAATGATCGGCAGGTCCGCCAGCACCCAGCGCTTGTAACGCGCATCGTAGGCATCCGGCGGCGCGGTTTCCAGCAGGTGGCCGATGCACCAGGTCACCGTGACGCCCGTTCCCAGCCAGCAGCCATCACCCCGGCGCGTGGCGCCGAGTACCGCTGCAATGTCTTTGGCCTGGGAAGGTTTTTCACAGAGGTACAGCTGCATAACCACCATCGTCGATCAAGGTACGAGAGGTGCACAGAATGGAGGCTGACGCGCATCGGGGCAATCTTTATCTGTATGCATGTACAGCTTTTTGTGTCGCAGCTGACTGGAGGTCCTTGCCAGGAAAAAACCAAAAGAGTACAAATGTACTCCATGACGACTTTAACTCCCCGCCGTACCGCCATCCTGACTTTTATCCGCGAGCGCATCGCCGAACAGGGTCAATCTCCGAGCCTCGCTGAAATCAGCGAGGCGTTCGGCTTTGCCTCCCGAAGCGTGGCGCGCAAGCATGTGCTGGCGTTGACCGAGGCCGGTTTTATCGAGGTCAATCCTAATCAGGCCCGGGGCATTCGTTTACTCGGGCAACCACCGCGCCCGGAGTTGCTGGACATCCCGGTCCTCGGTCGGGTCGCGGCCGGCGCGCCGATCGGCGCCGATGCCGAGGTGCACAGCCGCTTGTTGCTCGATCCGTCGATTTTTTCGCGGGTGCCGGACTACATGCTCCGGGTCCGGGGCGATTCAATGATCGAGGACGGTATTCTCGACGGCGATCTGGTGGGCGTGCACCGCAATCCTGAGGCGCTCAACGGCCAGATCGTCGTCGCGCGGCTCGACGGTGAGGTCACCATCAAGCGTTTCGAGCGGGTGGGTGACGTTGTGCGCCTGCTGCCGCGTAACCCGGCCTACCAGCCGATCATCGTCGAAGCCGATCAGGACCTGGCCATCGAAGGGGTGTTCTGCGGTCTGGTGAGGCAAGGCTGATGGGCGCCGTCGTTGCGTTGGATACGCTGTTCAATGGCGGCCAGGTCTGGAAGGGCCGGCCTGCGCCACCGACCGTCAGCCCGCAACCCACCGGGCATGCCACGCTGGATGCGACGTTGCCCACCGGTGGCTGGCCGGAAGCGGCGCTGACCGAAATCCTCCTGACCGGGCAGGGTGTCGGCGAGTTGCAACTGGTGTGGCCAGCGCTGGCGCGGTTGGCGGCAGCGGGGGAGCGCATCGTGCTGGTCGCGCCGCCCTTCGTACCGTACCCCCAGGCGTGGCAGAACGCCGGGATCGACCTGCGCCAGTTGTCGATCATCCAGGCCAGCGAGCGCGATGCGCTGTGGGCGGCGGAACAATGCCTGCGCTCGGGCAGTTGCGGCGCCGTGCTGTGCTGGCCGCACAAGGCCGATGATCGCGCATTGCGTCGCTTGCAGGTGGCGGCGGAAACCGGCCAGACCCTGGCGTTTGCCTATCGTCCGCTCAGTGAGGCCATCAACCCGTCACCGGCGGCCCTGCGCATCGCCATCGATGCGCAACCGGCGCAATTGCGGGTGCTCAAGTGCCGGGGCGGTCTGGCCCGCTCGGCGCCGATTGCCTTCGCCGTGGGGCATTGAGGTTGCCATGCGCTGGGTTTGCATTCTCTTCCCGCAATTGGCGCTGGACGCGGTACTGCGTCAGCGTGCCGATCCTGATGAACCTCTGGTTTTGCTGACCGGCCCGGCCCAGCGTCGGGTGTTGCAGGCGGTCAATGGCCCGGCGAGGGCGTTGGGCTTGCGTCCCGGTCAGTCCATGAGCGCCGCCCAGGCTTTGAGCAAAGGTTTTGCCACGGCCGAATACGACGCCGCCGACATCGAACACTGGCAACAGTTTCTCGCCGCCTGGGCCTATGGTTTCAGCTCCCAGGTCAGCGTGCATTACCCGCGCACCGTGGTGTTTGAAATCGAGTCCAGCCTCGGGCTGTTCGGTGCCTGGCCGCAACTCGAGGCGCGCTTGCGTCGCGAACTCGGCGAACTGGGTTTTCGTCATCGCATTGTCGCCGCGCCCAATCCGGTGGCGGCGCGGGTGCTGGCCAACGCTTATGACGGTCTTGTGGTGCCTGACGATCAAGCCTTGCAGCATCACTTGGGACAATTGCCCATCGACCGGATCGGGCTGGAGGCATCGGTTGCCACGGCATTGTTACGCATGGGCTTGCGCACCTTGAGTCAAGTTCAGGCGTTACCCCGGCATAGCCTCGCCCGGCGTTTCGAGGCTCAGGTGCTCAAGCATCTGGACGCGCTGCTGGGGTTGCGTCGGCTCGCACTGGCGTTCTACCTGCCGCCGGACCGTTTCGATGTGCGCATCGAGCTCAATTTCGATGTGCAGTCCCATCAGGCCTTGCTGTTTCCATTACGCCGGCTGACCGGCGATCTGGCGGCGTTTCTTTGTGGTCGCGACAGCGGCGTACAGCGTTTTGACCTGCACCTGGAGCACGCGGGGTTGCCGGACACGCTGATCAAGGTCGGTCTGCTCAGCGCCGAGCGCGATCCGGCAATGCTCTTTGAACTGGCTCGGGGGCGACTGGAGCAAGTTCAGGTCGAGGCGCCGGTGCGCGGCTTCCGTCTGCGCGCCGAAGACCTGCCGGCGTTCGTACCCCAGCATCAGGAGCTGTTCGATGATCGTGCGCAGCAATCCTTGCCCTGGGAGCAACTGCGCGAACGCTTGCGCGCACGGCTGGGGGATGACGCGGTGCATGGCCTGCGCTTTCAGGCCGATCATCGACCCGAGTGCGCCTGGCAGGCCAAGGCCGACCATCACTCCTGCACGGGGCTTGCCGTCGTGAAGCGACCGGGCTGGCTGCTGACTGAACCGTTGGCCGTGCACCAAGGCTCGGCACGCATCCTCATGGGGCCGGAACGTATCGAGTCCGGTTGGTGGGACGGCGGCGATGTCCGCCGGGATTATTACCTGATCGAAACCCGCGCCGGCCAACAGGGCTGGGCCTACCGGGCGGTGGGTGAGGACGGCCCGTTGTGGTTGCAGGGCTGGTTCGCATGAATGTCGAATATGCCGAGCTGCACTGCCTGTCGAATTTCAGCTTCCAGCGCGGCGCGTCCAGTGCCCTCGAACTGTTTCAGCGAGCAAAAAAACAGGGCTACCAGGCGCTGGCGATCACTGATGAGTGCACCTTGTCGGGCATCGTTCGCGCCTGGCAGGCAGCGAAATCCGTGGAGCTGCCGCTGATCATCGGCAGTGAAGTGCGCATCGAAAACGGCCCGAAATTGGTGCTGCTGGTGGAGAATCTGGAGGGTTATCAGGCGTTGTGCCGATTGATCACCCGCGCTCGGCGTCGTACGCAGAAAGGCCAGTATCAAGTACTGCGCGAAGATTTCAGCGAACCGTTGCCGGGGCTATTGGTGTTGTGGGTACCGGACGCGGTCGACGCTTTTGAGCAAGGGCACTGGCTGAAACAGGTCTTCACCGAACGCCTGTGGCTGGCGGTGCAATTGCATCGTGGCCAGGACGATGCACGACGCCTGAGCGAACTGTCAGCCCTGGCCAGGGAGTTGGGAATTCCAGCGGTGGCCAGCGGCGATGTACACATGCACGCGCGCGGCCGGCGGGCCTTGCAGGACACCATGACCGCGATCCGTCATCATCTGCCCGTGGCCGATGCCGGGTTGCGGCTGCACCCCAACGGCGAGCGGCACCTGCGCGGTCTCGATGTCCTGCAGGCGTTTTACCCGCCAGCCTTGCTGGAACAAACGCTGGTTATCGCCCGGCGCTGCACCTTCGACCTCGGTCAGTTGCGTTATCAATATCCCCGAGAACTGGTGCCTGAAGGGCATAGCGCCACGTCCTGGCTGAGCGAGTTGACCGAGCGCGGTATCCGCGAGCGATGGCCGCAAGGCGCCAGCGACAAGGTGCGCGGGCTGATCGACAAGGAACTCGGGCTGATCGCCGAGCTGGGTTATGAAAGCTATTTCCTGACGGTTCAGGACATCGTCGCCTTCGCCCGACGCGAGAAAATCCTGTGTCAGGGTCGAGGTTCGGCGGCCAACTCGGCGGTGTGTTTCGCCTTGGGCATCACCGAGATCGACCCCGACCGGATGAACATGCTGTTTGAGCGTTTTCTCTCCAAGGAGCGCAACGAGCCGCCGGATATCGATGTGGACTTCGAGCACGAACGCCGCGAGGAAGTCCTGCAGTACGTGTTCAAGCGCTATGGCCGGGGTCGTGCAGCGTTGACTGCGGTGGTCAGCACTTACCATGCGGCCGGTGCGGTGCGTGATGTGGCCAAGGCGTTGGGTTTGCCACCGGACCAGATCAATGCCCTGGCCGATTGTTGTGGCCACTGGAGTGATGAAACACCCCCCGTCGAACGCTTGCGTGAAGGCGGTTTCGACCCCGACAGCCCGGTATTGCGCCGGGTGTTGAGCCTGACGCAGCAGTTGATCGGTTTTCCTCGACACCTGTCCCAGCACCCCGGTGGTTTCGTCATTTCCGAGCAACCTTTGGACCACCTCGTACCGGTGGAAAACGCGGCCATGGCCGAGCGCACCATCATTCAGTGGGACAAGGACGACCTTGATACCGTCGGCCTGCTCAAAGTCGATATCCTGGCCTTGGGCATGCTCAGCGCGATTCGTCGTTGTTTCGATTTGCTGCGTCGTCATCGCAACCGCGATTTGAGCCTGGCAACCGTGCCTTCTGAAGACTCGCAAACCTACGACATGATTGGTCGGGCCGACACCATCGGCGTGTTCCAGATCGAATCCCGGGCACAGATGTCGATGCTGCCCAGGCTCAAGCCCCGCAAGTTCTATGACCTGGTGATCGAAGTCGCCATTGTCCGTCCGGGGCCGATTCAGGGTGGCATGGTGCACCCGTACCTGCGTCGTCGAAACAAGGAAGAACTCGAAAGCTACCCCTCCGAAGAGTTGCGGGAAGTGTTGAAACGCACCCTCGGTGTGCCGCTGTTTCAGGAACAGGTGATGCAGATCGCAATCGTCGCCGCCGACTACAGCCCTGGCGAGGCCGATCAGTTGCGTCGTTCCATGGCAGCCTGGAAGCGCCACGGCGGGCTCGAGCCGCACCAGGAGCGGTTGGCTGCGGGCATGAAGAAAAAGGGCTATACCGCCGAATTCGCCGCGCAGATTTTCGAGCAGATCAAGGGCTTTGGCAGCTACGGTTTTCCCGAGTCCCACGCTGCCAGTTTCGCCTTGTTGACGTACGCCAGTTGCTGGTTGAAATGCCACGAACCGGCCGCCTTCGCCTGCGCGCTGATCAACAGTTGGCCGATGGGTTTCTACAGTCCGGACCAGATTCTGCAGGATGCGCGCCGCCATCATTTGCAGATTCGTCCGGTGGACGTGCGCGCCAGCGATTGGGATTGCAGCCTGGAGCCGGTCACCGGGGCGCAACCGGCGATTCGCATGGGCTTGCGCATGATCAAGGGCTTTCGTGAGGACGACGCCCGGCGCATTGAAACGGCCCGTCTGAACGGTGCATTTGTCGACATCGCCGACCTCGGGGAACGGGCGCGACTCGATGCCCGTGCCCAAGAGCAACTGGCCGATGCCGGTGCGTTGCGCGGGTTGGCCGGGGATCGGCACCGGGCGCGCTGGGAAGTGGCAGGCGTGCAAAAGCAGCTCGGCTTGTTCGCCGGGCTACCGAGCCAGGAGGAAGGTGCGGTGTCGCTGCCCAAACCCACGGTCGGCGAAGACCTGCTCGCCGATTACAACAGCCTGGGCACCACCCTCGGGCCGCATCCGCTGGCGCTGTTGCGCAGTGAATTGAAAGCCCGGCGCTGTCGCAGCTCAAAAGAGCTGCTTGACGTCGAGCACGGACGACTGGTCAGCGTTGCCGGCCTGGTGACAGGCAGGCAACGTCCAAGCACCGCCAGCGGTGTGACCTTCGTTACGCTGGAGGACGAGTTCGGCAACGTCAACGTGGTGGTCTGGCGCGACCTGGCCGAGCGGCAACGTCAGGTACTGGTCGGTTCGCAGTTGCTCAAGGTCGATGGGCGCTGGGAGAGAGAGGGCGAAGTCCGGCACCTGATTGCCGGGCGCTTGAGTGACTTGAGCCCGCTACTGGAGGGTATCAATGTGCGTAGCCGCGATTTCCACTAACACCGCAATCCCAGTGGGCTGAAGGAGCCTCGCGAGAATCAGCTATACCTCTATGAAACGAATGGCGTGCGACGTGCTCGAAACAAACGGGCGTAGATGACCTGGATTGAGCCAACCGATGCAATTTCTAGAGGATAGCCACGGATGTTCCGGCTGGAGCGGCGAGATGGCCGGGCGCATTCGTGCGTTCGACTGGAGCTGCACCGAACTGGGCGCACTCGACACGTGGCCCAGAAGCCTGAACAGCGCGGTGCAGTTGATGCTCGCGTCCCCCCTGCCAATGGTGATGCTTTGGGGGCCGGCCGGGTACATGATCTACAACGATGCCTACTCGCAGTTTGCCGGAGGGCGGCATCCCTATCTGCTGGGGTCGCCCGTTGAGCTGGGCTGGCCGGAAGTCGCCGAGTTCAACCGGCACGTGGTCGATACCTGCCTGGCGGGTGGGACCTTGTCCTACCGCAACAAAGAATTGGTACTGCTGCGTGACGGGGTCCCGGAAGAAGTCTGGATGGACCTCTATTACAGTCCGGTCGCTGATGATACCGGGCACCCGGCCGGCGTCATGGCCATGGTGGTGGAGACCACGGAACGGGTGATTTCCGAAAGCCGTCGACAGGCAGCTGAAGACGCTTATCGTGCCGACAACGAGCGGGTACGCCTGGCGCTGAATGCCGGTGCCTTGCTGGGCTCATTCGTCTGGGACATCAAGGCCAATGTGCTGTCCGGTGATGAGCGTTTCGCCCGCACGTTTTCCTATCCGCCGGGGCAAGATCTGGGGGATCTGCCGCATGAAGTCGCCGAGGCGCGCATTCATGTCGATGACTTCGACTGGGTTCAGGAACAAGTCAGGCATTCGGTTGGAACCGGGGAGCCGTTCAACGCCGAATACCGCATCCTGCGTCCCGATGGCAGTTACCTCTGGGTACTTGCCAGTGGCTGTTGCGAGTTCAACGAGCAGGGCGAAGCGTTTCGTTTTCCGGGGGTATTGATCGACATTCACGAGCGCAAGACCGCCGAAGAGTCCTTGCTCAAGTTCACCCGCAATCTGGAGCAGCGGGTGGCCGATGAGGTCGAGGCACGGATGACGGCGGAAGAGCAGTTACGCCAGTCCCAGAAACTCGAAGCCATCGGCGGCCTCACCGGTGGCGTGGCCCATGACTTCAACAACCTGCTGCAAGTGATCGCCGGCAACCTGCACTTGCTGGCGCGTCACGAGCGCGACAATGCCAACGTGCAACGCCGGGTCGCAGCGTCGATTGCCGCCGTGGAACGTGGCGCAAAGCTGTCCTCGCAACTGCTTGCGTTCGCTCGTCGTCAACCGCTGTCGCCAGCGGTTTTTACCCTGCGGCAGATCTTCGACGGTCTGGCGGAACTGTTGCAGCGTGCACTGGGTGAAACGCTCCAGGTGCACATGAGCGCACCCGAGGATGCCTGGAATGTCTTTGTCGATCGCAATCAACTGGAGAACGCCATCCTCAATCTGGCGATCAATGCCCGGGATGCCATGCAGGGCGAAGGCACCATCGAACTGAGCGCCGAGAACATCCGCCTCAACCGCGAGTTTTGCGTCGGAAAGGGCATTGGTGCGGGTGATTTTGTGCGGGTGTCCGTGGCCGATACCGGCATCGGCATGCCGCCGCAGGTATCGGCTCAGGCCTTCGAGCCGTTCTTCACCACCAAGGCTGACGGGCAGGGCACGGGGCTGGGGCTGAGCATGGTGTTCGGATTCGTCAAGCAAAGTGGCGGTCATATCGAGATCACCAGCGAAGTCGGGCAGGGGACACAGGTGCAGTTGTATTTCCCTCGCACTCAACGTGTGGCACTGACTGAAACGCCGAAACCTGACGTGCATCAGCGCGGCGGACATGAACGCATTCTGGTGGTCGAGGACAATGACGCGGTGCGCGCTTCGGTGGTTGAGCTACTGCGTGACGAGGGTTATCAGATCCTGACGGCCACCAACGCCGATGTGGCCATGCAAATGTTGCTGGAGGGGGCAGCGGTGGACCTGATTTTCACCGACGTGGTCATGCCCGGCCTGATCAAAAGTTCGGACCTGGCCGCTTGGGCGAGCGTGCAGGTTCCGCCGGTAGCCATACTGTTCACGTCAGGGCATACCCGCGACATCATCTCGCGAAATCACCAGCTCAGCCCCGAGACCCATCTGCTGAGTAAACCGTATGGCCCTGAAGCGCTGACCCAAATGGTGCGCACCGTCCTCAACGGCTGACAAAAATTCCGGCGCGAGCAAGCTCGCTCCTACATGGGATTGTGTTGTGCGCCGGTGCAGCACACTCCAGCCATTGGGATAGCTATTTGCTGGGGTGTGCAGCCTGGAGCTTCTTGGCCATCCCCAGATGTTTTTCCAGCGACGGCAGCATTTTCTGTGCAAAACCCTTGAGCTCGGTGGCGCCTTTGGTCTTGTCATCCGTCACGGTATTGGCTTCTTTCTTGAACAGTTCGATGGTGTCTTCGTGGGCTTTGACCTGGTTGTTGGCGTAGGCCTCATCGAAGGATTCATCGCGCATATCGAGAATTTTTTCCTTGGCCTGTTTCACCAGCGTGGTGGTGTCCGGCACCTCGATGTCATTCTTTTTCGCGATGGCTGCGAGCTCATCGTTGGCCTTGGAATGATCGGTGATCATCATGTTGGCAAATGCTTTCACGTCGGCAGAGGCGCTTTTTTCCAGCGCCAGGCGGCTGGTTTCGATTTCCGCGATGCTGCCGGCAGCCGCTTTGTCGACAAAATCATTGGAAGTGCCAGCGTAAGCGGTGCCCATGCTGATGCTCAGGGCTACAGCCAAGGCGAGGTGGCGCAGGTTCAATCCGTCCATTGGTCTTCTCCACACAGATTGTCATGGGCGATCAGGTGATCGTTAACGTGTGGAGGCCTGGCGAGCGGCAAAGGTTTTATCGCAATTGCGACAGGACGACGAACGGGCACCGCTGGTCTGACAGGTGGTCGACAGAACCGTCCAACCAAGGCCATTCTGATAGTTGGTGAACGCAATCGATCGCGTTTCACTGCCGATCATCAAACGGAGGTGTTCCATGCCGGTGTCCCATGACCTTTATCAGGATCTGAAATGCTCAAAGGAAGAAATCCAGCAGAAACGCTCCAAGGATCCGTTACTGGATTCGTTAATCAACAAGTATTCCCAGGCGGATGCCGAAGTGGTGAAGGCAGAGGATGCCAAATCCAGCGATGACGCGGTGACAAAGCTCAAGGCGAAGCGCTTGGAGGTCAAGGACAAGATCGTCAGGCAACTCCAGTTGTCATCCTGATCAACCGAAGCGTCACCGAGAATCGGTGACCTGAGCCGGAAGAAAATCCAGATTGAACCCGCCCTTGTAGGCGCGAGATTGCTCGCGATGACTCCAGCCTGTTCAACATCGATGTTGACTGACAGGCCCTCATCGCGAGCAAGCTCGCTCCGACACTTACTGTCAGAACGCCTTGCTCAACGGCAACCGCACCATGTTCCGCGACTTCAGCGAGCCGAAATACAACCAGTCCCCATACTCGCGCACGGTGGTGATCGGTGAATAGTTGTCTGCGCCGCTATCCTGCAGATTGGCGATGACGTTGCCCTCAACGTCCAGGCCCAGGGCGAATCCATGTTTCGCTAGCGGTTTGGGCAGGACGGTCAGGGCCCGAGCGAGCATCTGGCGCACGAATGGATAGGGCGCGGTGGAGTCAAGTACCGCATTGCGCGGTTCATACAGCGCTACCCAGAAACGGTCGTGACCGTTGAACGACAGGTTGTCCGGCAAACCGGGCAAGTTGTCGATGAACAGGTCGTGAGTGCCTGCTTTCGGCCCGCTGAGCCAGTAGCGGCTGATCCGGTAGGCGCCGGTTTCATTGACCAGCACAAACGCATCGTCCGGTCCCATGGCGACGCCATTGGCGAATTCCAGCTTGTCGAGCAACACCGTTGTCTTGCCCGTCTGGAAGTCATAACGCAGCAAACGACCGTCACCGCCATGTTCAAGCACCGCCTCACCATGGTTGCCGTACCCGAAGCGGCTGGAAGCGTCGCTGAAATAGGCGTAATGACCGGGTTTGTCGATGGTCACGTCGTCGGTAAAACCAAACGGCACGCCACCAGCCTCGGTGGTCAGCGCGACCAGCCGACCCTGGGCATCCAGCGATAACAGACCTTTGACCGCATCGGCGATCACCAGCAAACCATTGGGGTGGCGAGCCAGTCCCAATGGCCGACCACCGGTGTCGGCCAGGACTTTAGTGGTCTTGCCATCCAGGCTCGTGCGGATCAGACGGCCATCATGCAGTCCGGTAATCAGCGTGTCGTTCTCCAGCAGCAGGGCTTCCGGCCCATCGATGTCTGTTGCGCCTACGCGTTCCACATCTTTGAGGCGTTGATTGTTGGCGTAGGGGCCATCGGTAAGAGAGGGCGCCGGTTGCGGTGTCCAGGCCACCGGTTTGACCTTGGTCGGCATGAGCAGCAAGAAGGCGCCGATGGCGATAGCCACCAGCAATACGACATGACGTACCTTCACGCGCTGACTCCCGCCGACAGGTGTTGGTGAGCCTTCTCACGCAACGCCAGCATCGAGACCGCCGACTCGTGATTGATTCGACGCTTGAGCAACAACCGGTTGGCCATCCGCATTAACAGGCTGCTGAATTGGTATTCCAGTGTGCGGGTAAACCGTGTGCCGTCACCTTCGGCTCCGCATTCGTAAGTCACCACCAACGATAAGCCATTGTCCCCGCGAGCCCGCGCACTCCAACGCCGTCCGGGCAAATACTCCTGCACCTCCCAGTTCAAGTGGCCATCGCGTCCACCGGCACGAATGTCTTCCTCAAAACGCGCACCGGCATGCAAGGGGCCTTTTGGGCCGTCGATCCGCAGCGACGACGGATGCCATTGCGGCCACAGGGACACGGTGCTGGCATAGGCAAGTACTTCGATGGGACGTCCGGCAATGACGGTCTGGTGCTGCATGCGGGTCATGGGCGTTCTCGTCGGGTTGAGCGGGTCAGGTTCCGGCTCCCAGTAGAGGGTGCCGAACAGGTAGTCCATCAGCGGAAAAACGATGTTGAAATTGCGTTCCTGCATCATTTCACGGCGGTGATGCAGTTCATGCAGGCGACGCATCTGGCGAATCCACGGCAGCCGGGTGATCGGATTGTGCGGCGGCAGGTGCTCGCAGGCATGAAACACCTCATAGGCCAGGTAACCGAGGACCAGGCAGCCGCCGACGATTCCGGCGACGTTGTCATTCCATTGCTTGAGCAGCCACCACAGCGGCAGGGTAATGAAAAGGGTGTGCAGCACGATCAGCCACGCCGGGAACAGAATCACCCGCCAGTCGCGAACGTCGTCGTAGGTCATGTGGCCAGGCGCGAAAAAGCTGTGATGGTCACCGGCATGCCGGGCATAAAACATTCGGGCGAAGCTTTTTTTATGATGCCCAAGGTGACGATGGGCCAGGTAGACGCCGAGATTGAACACCAGCAGTGCCACGGGCACCGCTAACCACTCTGTGGGCCGAACCTCATGCACATTGCTCCAGAAAGCGCTGATGGCCACCGTTCCGAACAGCAGGACAAACGCGCCGTGCAGCCAAGGGTTATAGAGCGGATGAACGGCGGCGCGGTAACGGCTGCGGAATGCTTCGGTGGTCTGCCTCACTGCAATCACCTGTCGTTTTTTGTCATCTCCAGCAGATTAGCCGATTCCGGCGTTTTGACAGGTCGAACCTTGAGGACACAACCGCCATGATCCGGTGAGAAACGCAGTCAGGTCAGTGGATCCCAGCGTTGTGACCAGTCTTCGTGGGAGTCGATGACTTCGCGTAACAGATCGAAAGCCCGTTGCAGGGTCGGCGAGTCGCGGTCGCGGGAGTAAACCAGGTAGGTCGGGTAATTGAATTCCGGGGCCTTGGGCACCCGCTCCATGACTCCGCTTTCCAGATAGCTCTGTACGACGCGGGTTCGGAAGTAGCCGCTGCCGCCGTTTTCAAGCAGGTACTGCAGGCCCAGTGGCCCCAGGTTAAAGCTCAATGCAGCCTTGGCTTTTTCCGGCAGGGCGGCGTCGTGCTGGCGCCGGAAGTCCGGGCCCCAGTCGATATACACATAGGGATCGGGCCGATCGGCCAAGCGCACTAGAATGAGTTTTTCTTCGAGAACCTGCTCGACCTGCAGGCGCGGCCAGTATTCGGGTTGATACACCAGCGCGGCATCCAGCACCCCCAGTTCCAGTTGGTGCAGCAGGTTTTCGCCGTTACGGATTTCCATGCGCAAGGCATGACTGGGGATTTTTTCTCGAATTTCGCGGGCCCAACCGAGCATCAGCGGATTGCACAAACTGACTTCGCCGCCGATGTGCAGCACATCGTGATAACCCTCGGGCAGCGGCAAGTCCCGTCGCGCGGCTTCCCAGGTTTCCACCAGTTGGTTGGCGTAGACCACGAAGGCTTCACCGTTCGGCGTCAAGCGTGCGCCGGCGCGATTGCGCACGAACAGGGTACTGCCCAGATGGCCTTCAAGCTTTTGCACGCGGGCGGTGATTGCGGTCTGAGTGACATGCAGTTTTTCTGCTGCCGCCGCCAGGCTGCCGTGGCGGACGATTTCCAGAAAGGTGCGGGCGAGGTCGATGTCCATGGGCTGGCCGGTGTTGAAAGAGCGGACATTGTAAGAGCACCACCGAACCTGTGGCGAGCAGGTAAAAACGACGAATCCCGCCACGAGGGGCGGGATTCGCTTGAAGCCAGACGCGCTCCCGACAGTCGGGAGCGGCGTACTTAGCTTGGGAACAGCTCGGACAGTTTCATGGCCAGCATCATGTCGCCTTCAGCGCGCAGCTTGCCGCCCATGAACGCTTGCATGCCGTCGGTCGAGCCGTCGACGATGCCTTCCAGGGTTTCGCCGTCCATCACCAGGGTCACCTGGGCGTCCGGGTTTTCGCCTTCCTGCAGTTCGCAGGTGCTGTCCTTGACGATCAGCGAGAAGTTCTTGGTGTCGTCGATGCGGAAACCGAAGACCAGGTCCAGACCGGCAGCAGCGGCTGGGTTGAACTTGGCTTTCATTGCTTGTACGGCATCAGCTACGGAGGTCATGGTTCGATCCTTTCTTGGGTAATAAGAGCTGGGTGAATACAGCCAGGGTCACAGTAGTCCGGACTCAGCGAAACGTGATGAGTTCCGGGGTCTTCAACAGCTGCAGGTGTGCATGATTGTTGAAGGAAGCCAGCGACACTTCGCGACCACGGAACTTCAGGTGGTTGAGCGAGGTGTTGACGATTTGCCAGTTCAATTCAAAGGCCTGTTTTGCAGGCATTTGCGTAATGAGGTGGAGCAGGGCAGTGATGGTGCCGCCGGACGTGAACACGGCGATTTTCTGGGTGTTGTCGGCTAGCTCGAGAATTCGGTCAAGACCGCCCTGAACCCGCTCGACAAAGCCCAGCCAGCTTTCCAGCCCAGGGGTGTCGTAGTTGCCGGTCAACCAGCGCTCAATGATCAGGGCAAAAATGCGCTGGAACTCACCGCGATTCTGCGGCGCATTGCGCAGGATGTTCAGGGCTTCGGGCTCGTCCGGCAGCATCGCCGGCAACAGGGCGCGGATCACCGCGTCAGCATCGAATTCGTTGAACGCCGCATCCGTCTCCAGGATCGGCACCGGCAGGCCCACGGCAGCGAATTGTTCCAGCGCGCTGTTGGCCGTGTGCTGCTGGCGGCGCAAATCGCCCGCGAGGCAGCGATCGAAGCTGATCCCGAGTTCCGCCAGGTGCTGGCCGAGGATTTCTGCCTGGCGAATACCGGTCGATGACAGAACGTCGTAGTCGTCTGCACCAAAGGAGGCCTGGCCATGTCGAATCAAATAGATACTGCCCACGTCCGCGTCGTCCCGGTACGTTGAAGGTTTGGCGAGGTTATGAGGATGACGGTGAGCTGTCAATGAAAAAACATACGCTTGTTTGAAATGCCCGTTACAGGCCTGTTGCCAGAGGTTTCACGGCTGGTCGACAGGCTGGTGCATGGGTATGCTGGAGGCATCCCGCGCGTTCGAGTTGCGCATCGTTTAAGGAGTCCCTGTGGAGTTTTTCACCGAGTACGGCATTTTCCTGGCCAAAACCGTGACCCTGGTGATCGCCATTCTGGTGGTCCTCGCCAGTTTTGCGGCCCTGCGCAGCAAGGGGCGACGTAAAACGGCCGGTCAGTTGCAGGTCAGCAAGCTCAATGATTTCTACAAAGGGCTGCGTGAACGCCTTGAGCAAACCTTGCTCGACAAGGATCAACTCAAGGCGTTGCGCAAGACCCAGGCTAAAACCGACAAAAAACAGAAGAAACAACCCGAGGTCAAACCACGGGTGTTCGTGCTGGATTTCAATGGCGACATCAAGGCCTCGGCCACCGAAAGCCTGCGCCATGAGATCACCGCACTGCTGACCCTCGCCACGCCCAAGGACGAAGTGGTCTTGCGCCTGGAAAGTGGCGGCGGGATGGTTCACAGCTACGGCCTGGCGTCCTCGCAACTGGCGCGCATCCGTGACGCCGGCGTGCCGCTGACCGTGTGCATCGATAAAGTCGCCGCGAGCGGCGGCTACATGATGGCGTGCATCGGGCAGAAGATTATCAGCGCACCGTTCGCGATCCTTGGTTCGATCGGCGTGGTGGCGCAGTTGCCTAACGTCAATCGCCTGCTGAAAAAGCACGACATCGATTTCGAAGTCCTCACGGCCGGCGAATACAAACGTACCCTGACGGTGTTTGGCGAAAACACCGAGAAGGGGCGGGAGAAGTTCCAGGAAGACCTGGACATCACCCATCAGTTGTTCAAGAACTTCGTGTCCCGCTATCGCCCGCAACTGGCCATCGACGATGTCGCCACGGGTGAAATCTGGCTCGGTGTCGCGGCACTCGACAAGCAGCTGGTGGATGAACTCAAGACCAGCGACGAGTACCTGGCCGAGCGCGCCAAACAATCCGAGCTTTACCACTTGCACTACGCCGAACGCAAAAGCCTGCCGGAGCGTATCGGCATGGCTGCCAGCGGTTCGGTCGATCGTGTGTTGCTGAGCTGGTGGAGCCGGTTGACCCAGCAACGCTTCTGGTAAGTCGCGTGCCGTAGCCGTTTTGCCGGATACAAAAAAGCCCTGAAGCGGATGTCCGATTCAGGGCTTTTTTATGCGCTTTTGCTTAGCGGCGACGGAACAGCGGCAGCGGTTCGTCGGTAGCAGCCTGATAAGTCACCGAGAAGTCCTTCAAACCTTCGAGGGCTTCGTACGGGTCTTTATCCGGGCGAATTGCAAAGGCATCGAAACCGCAGCGATGCAGGTAGAACAGCTGATCGCGCAGTACATCACCAATCGCCCGCAATTCGCCTTTGAAACCGTAACGGTCGCGCAGCAGGCGGGCGTTGGAGTAGTTGCGGCCGTCGGTGAAGGCCGGGAAGTTCAGGGCGATGACCTGGAACTGCGCCACGTCTTCACTGATTTCCTCGGCTTCTTCATCGGCATCCAGCCAGATGCCCAAGCCGCCGTCGCGGGCCAGGAGCATGCGGCTGTGTTCGCGCCACAGCTGCAACGGGACAATGTAGTCGTCGCAGTTGGTGATCTCGTCGATGTTGAAGTCCTTCGGCAGCAAGTGCCAGGTTTCGTCGACGACTTCGTTGTTCTTAATGATTCGCTGCATAGACGCGTTCCTTGAAGAGGTCGATGCCAATACGCTGGTAGGTGTCGATGAAACGCTCGTCTTCGGTACGTTGTTCGATGTACACGTCGATGAGTTTTTCGATCACGTCAGGCATGGCTTCCTGGGCAAAGGACGGGCCGAGGATCTTGCCCAGGCTGGCGTCACGGCTGGCGCTGCCGCCGAGGGACACCTGGTAGAACTCTTCGCCTTTCTTGTCCACCCCGAGGATGCCGATGTGGCCGACGTGGTGGTGACCACAGGCGTTCATGCAACCGGAGATGTTCAGGTCCAGCTCACCGATGTCGAACAGGTAATCCAGGTCATCGAAACGACGCTGGATCGATTCGGCGATCGGGATCGACTTGGCGTTCGCCAGGGAGCAGAAGTCGCCGCCCGGGCAGCAGATGATGTCGGTCAGCAGGCCGATGTTCGGCGTGGCGAAACCTTGCTCGCGCAACTCGCCCCACAGGGTGAACAGCTTGTCCTGCTCGACGTCGGCCAGAATGATGTTCTGCTCGTGGGACGTGCGCAGCTGACCATAGCTGTAACGGTCGGCCAGATCGGCCACGGCGTCGAGCTGTTTGTCGGTGATGTCGCCCGGTGCAACGCCGGTCGGCTTCAGGGACAGGGTCACGGCGACATAGCCCGGCTTCTTGTGGGCCAGGGTGTTGCGCACGCGCCAGCGGGCGAAGCCCGGGTGCTGTTGGTCGAGCTCGGCCAGGGCGGCGGACTGGTTGTCCAACGCCTTGTAGTCCGGGTCGACGAAGTGTTTGGCGACACGCTGCACTTCGGCTTCGGTCAATGTGGTCTGGCCACCGCGAAGGTGCTCCATTTCCGCGTCGACTTTTTGCGCGAAGACTTCAGGCGTCAGCGCTTTCACCAGGATCTTGATCCGCGCCTTGTACTTGTTGTCACGACGGCCATAGCGGTTGTAGACCCGCAGGATGGCGTCGAGGTAGCTCAACAGGTCTTGCCACGGCAGGAACTCATTGATGAACGCGCCCACCACCGGTGTACGGCCCAGGCCACCGCCGACCAGCACACGGAAGCCCAGTTCGCCAGCGGCGTTGTGCACCGGCTCAAGGCCGATGTCGTGGACTTCAATGGCGGCACGGTCGGAGGTCGACCCGTTGACGGCGATCTTGAACTTGCGCGGCAGGTAAGCGAATTCCGGGTGGAACGTGGTCCACTGGCGGACGATCTCGCACCATGGGCGCGGATCGATCAGCTCGTCGGCGGCGACACCGGCGAACTGGTCGGTGGTGACGTTGCGCAGGCAGTTGCCGCTGGTCTGGATCGCGTGCATCTGCACGGTCGCCAGTTCAGCGAGAATGTCCGGAATGTCTTCCACGGCAGGCCAGTTGAACTGCACGTTCTGCCGGGTACTGATGTGGGCGTAGCCCTTGTCGTAGTCGCGGGCGATCCTGGCCATCATTCGCATCTGGCGCGAAGTCAGTTGGCCATAAGGCACGGCGACCCGCAACATCGGGGCGAAACGCTGGATATAGAGGCCATTTTGCAGGCGCAGCGGGCGGAACTCTTCTTCGCTCAGCTCCCCTGCCAGATAGCGTCGGGTCTGATCACGGAACTGCTTGACGCGGTCCTCGATGATCCGCTGATCGTAATCGTCGTATACGTACATATAAGTCCTGTTCTCAGGCTTGGGTCGCTCGGATACAGCTGCGTTTTTGTGCTTGCCGGAGTCCGATAAAACCTCTGCAATTCTGCGCGCACGGCCGCGCACTCCCTACGGAGCCGGGGCAAGATACCAGTTTGCAGTTATGCGTAAAAGTGATGTTTGAGCATATGTAAAGAACCAAATCGCCTAATGAGAATCGTTGTTGCAAAGACCCTGTTTGTGGCGCGGGCAATCGTCGTCTTTACTGTGATCGAGTCTTTATGCAATCACCGATAAAACCGACAAGAGGCGATGCAATGAGCAACCCAACCAAAGCACAGAAAAGCGATAGCTCGGTCGATGCCTGGGCGATTTTGTTTTTGATCATTCTGGTCGTGGGGACGGCGGTTTTCTGGGTCAGTCACCAGTAGGCGACCCAATCCGGGCCTTGTTCTGACGGTTGTCAGACAAAAACCGGAAAAGGCGGCGTTGTACCGGAGATTCGCTGGCTATAATGCGCGGCGAATTTCCGGGGGTTGCGTCGACACATGTTGAAGGTTCTGAGGGGCGTATTGCTGGCGTTGGGTCTGATCGGGGGACCTTGCGCGCAAGCGGCGTCGGTGTTGTTCCTGAATCCGGGAACCACTCAAGAAGCGTTCTGGGTCAGTTATTCGCAGTTCATGCAAGCCGCGGCCAAAGACCTTGGGATGGATTTGCGCATCCAGTATGCCGACCGCGTTCCTGAAAACATCATCAAGCAGGCCCGTGAAGCGCTCCAGGGACACAACCGTCCCGACTACCTGGTGTTCGTCAACGAGCAATCTGTGGCGCCCGAAGTCCTGCGTCTGGCGCAAGGCAGCGGTGTAAAGCTGTTTCTGGTCAACAACGCCCTGTCAGCAGATCAGGTGAACCTGCTCAGTGCGCAACCGGACAAATACCCTGATTGGGTGGGAAGCCTGGTGCCCAATGACGAGGAGGGCGGCTATCTGATGCTCAAGGAGCTGATCCGCCAACATCCTCCGGTGCCCCCTGGACAGACAATCGAGCTGCTGGCCTTTTCCGGCTTGAAGATCACCCCGTCCGCACAACGGCGAGAAAAGGGCATGCGCCGGGCGCTGGCCGAGCATCCGCAAGTCCGGCTCCGGCAGTTGGTGTACGGCGGCTGGACGCGTCAACGCGCCTATGAGCAGGCCAGGCTGTTGTTCAAACGCTATCCCCACACTTCACTCGTTTGGGCGGCCAATGACGAGATGGCATTTGGCGTCATGCAGGCCTATGTCGAAACCGGGGGCGTTCCCGGTAACGGTGCACTGTTCGGCGCCTTCAATAACTCACCGGCCGCATTGCAGGCGCTGTTGGACAATCGCCTGAGCGTGTTGCTGGGTGGGCATTTCAGCCTCGGTGGCTGGGCGTTGGTGCAGTTGCACGACTATGACGAAGGCGTGGACATCAGCCAGTACGGTGGTCGGGATCGGCAGATTCCGTTGCTACAAGTGATTGATCGCAAGCAAGCCAAGCGATTGCTGGCGATGAGCGTTACGCAGGATTTTGGCGTGGACTTTCACAAACTGTCGGCCAAAGGGCGGCCGACGTCCTGGCGCTACCCCTTCACCCTGCAGACCTTGATGCACTGAGCCGGATCAGACACCTGCCAGGTGCAGCACCAGCTTCACGATGCCGAACAGCGTCAACGCGAACACCGCCGTGAACACGATGCCCAACACCACAAAATGACTGGGTTTGCCGTGGGTGAAATCCCGGGCACGGTTTTTCCCGCTTTGTACCCCGAACGCCGCCGCCACGACGCTGTGCAGCATTTGCCAGAAGGTCGGCGGCTTGTTGTCGGCCGGATCGTCCATAAATTCCTCGCCTGAAAATAGCTCACCCAAGCATAGTCAATCCGGCGGTTCGCGCCTTGGTTCGCCTGCAATTGAAACTGTCGACATCAGTTGTTGCCATCGCGATAACTATGTACCGCAGGGAAACAGTCCTGAACTGGTGTCCTGATGCTCCATTTATCAGGAGCGAGCCCATGTCCACGTCCCCCCCGACTTCGTCGACCGAGACGAATCAAAAAACACCGTTGCATAAAACGTTGGCAGCCGGAAAAAGCAGCATTCACGCTGCGTTTCTTGAGCAAACGTCTCCCGACTGGCTGATCAATGCGACACCCGCAAGGCGGGCAGAGCTGAAAGCAGCCCCCGCTCACCTGCCGCACTGGTATCAGGAGGCGTCGGTTGAACAAAAACAAATTCTGCAGGAAAGCTTCGCTGCCCGCTTCAAGGCACAAACCCGTCTGGATAAAACCATGTCGGCACTGCTTGACGTTGAAATATTCGCTGCCCGGCTGTTGGTGAAAGCGCTGAAGGAGCAGTTCGCAGTTGAGGTCGATGTCAACAAAACGCTGGTATGCCTGAAGCGGCCGCTCGAAATCAGCGTACTTGAAATAGATGTCGCAACATTCGACGTGTTGAAGCTCTCTTTGCTGCAGGCGGCGCTCCATAACTTCGAGGCGTCGGAGTGCGAGCACGGGGCTTTTCACGAGGAGTCGAGTTTTATCGTAGAAACAACAACCCCGGACACCTTTCAAGTGGTCGATCTCAACATCACGATCAGGCAGTTCCTGTCCCTGTGTCGCACGTTGGATATCGGCGCGCAATATCAGGTCTATGTAAAGGCGTTCTTCCATCCTTCGGATGCCGATAAGGAAGCGACGCTCCGCCAGCAGTTTATTGCCAGTCAGAAGGCAGCACTTTTGTCCGCGGCCGCGGTGGCGTTATTGAGGGTGGACATCGAACCAAATGATTACGAGATGATCCGTTCGCTCGTCGACGGCGAGATGGACCTTCGACTGGGCGGCAAGCAGGTATGGTTTTGTGATTTAGCCCTGATGAAGCGCAGGATGATTGGCTGCGCAGTGTTCCTTATCTCTGAAAAGTACCGCTACGGCACCGACGTCATTATTTATATTCCTGACGATCCTGTGCACCCGCTCAAGCGTTACCCGTTGAAGCAGATGAAAGCAGAACTCGAACGACGGTTCACTGCCCGGGATGCACAACCGCCCAAAGACGATGGCCCGACAAAATATCAGCGATTTTTCAGCCAGTTCGTAGCGTATTCCGATCGACCGTATTACGTCAGCCAGTTCACCAAAGTGGCTGCAGATTCTCCCACCGATTTCGTGCATTCCACCGGGTTTACGATTCTTCGCAATCTTCCACCGCTCTCGCCCTTCTTGTATATGAACGAGCTTCCTCCCGAGCGTCAGGTCAAGCGAGTGAGGGTTGAAAATCCCTATCTCGACCCTTCATGCCGGGTGCGCAAAGGTGACGGTTTGTGGTCTCTGAATACGGACTTCTGGACTTACCTCTTCGAACAGCACCGCGATAGGGTTATCGCCGACGCCCGTAGTCAGGCTGTCCCCACCGATGACGTCGATGCCAGAGTGCGGGCAGAAAGACTCAACCACTTGCTGGAAATCGGCATGCTGGGATTGAACCTCGTCTCAATGTTCGTGCCCGTACTCGGTGAGGTCATGATGATGGTGATGGTCGACCAACTCCTGTATGAGGCGTTTGAAGGTGTGATCGAGTGGAGTGAAGGGGACCGCACCGCCGCCAAGGCGCATCTGATCGATGTCGCGGAAAACCTCGCATTGATTGCCGTCATGGCCGGTGCCGGTAAAGGACTGGCCAGACTGACTGCCGTGGCGCCGGAGCCTGTGGTCGAGGGGCTGGAGCAAATTCAGGGGGGCGATGGCAAAAAACGTCTATGGAAACCAGACTTGAGTGCCTATGAGCAACAGATTGTGCTCGATGGCAACGCGGGTCCGGATGCATTGGGGCAGTATTCGCTCAACGGTAAAAGCTACATTCGGCAGGCGGGCAAGGTTTATGAAACGAGGTTTGATCCATCGCTGAAAAAGTGGCGTATCAAACATCCGGCCGACACCAGCCTCTGGCAACCGATACTCGAGCACAACGGCCACGGCGCCTGGCGTCATACGCTGGAGCGCCCGCTTGAGTGGGATCGTCTGACACTGTTGCGGCGCATTGGCCACACGACAGAATGCTTTGCCGACAAGCAGTTGCTCAAGATCGCGCAGGCCAATGGCATCGGCGACGATGCCCTGCGCAAGATGCACATGGACCATCTTCCTCCACCTCCCGATTTGATGGATGCATTGAGCTTGTCCGATCCCGATCCGCAGGTGATCGGTTTGGAGCAAGGCCCTGTCGCGATGCTGCGCCGTGTTTGTCCGGGGCTCGGTGAGTCCGCTGCAAAGCGGGTGTTGATGGACGCCGATGCCGAAGAGCTCACGCGGTTTCAAACCACCCGACGAGTGCCACTGAGAATGTTGGAGGAGGCGCGCTGGTATGCGCAGCAAGGACGGGTGAGCCGCGCCTTTGTCGATCTGAATCTCGGGGAAATAATCACTGCGGACAGTCAGTCGCTGGCATTGCATTCGCTGGAAAAATTACCGGGCTGGTCCAATGACGTACGACTGGAAATCCGCGAGGGCCACGTCGACGGTCCACTGATCGATGGCATCGGCGGGGAAACAGCTGTAACCCGTAAATATCTGGTGAAAAACGGCCCGGGCTTCCAGGCTTTTGACGAGCGGGGTGAGGCACTCAACAGCGTGCCGCGGGACGGCAACAACTTCTTCGCCTCGATCATGCACGCCTTGCCCGATGAGGCTCGGCAGGCTTTAGGCGTCCCGCATACGTGGCAAAGCGGTGATTTGCAAAAGGCAATGACCGATTGCGCCAGTGAGCACCGCGCGGAGTTGGCACAACGGCTGGAACAGCGAAAGGGCAACCCTCGCAGGTTCAAGCCGCCCGTGCGTGTGAAGGAGCGTGTCATGGGCTACTACGCCAGCGGACGTGGGCAAGGCGTGAATCCTTCACTGGTTTCGCGGGTCCAGGTTATCTATCCAGCGCTCACTGACGCCCAGGCCAATGGATTTATCCTGGAGCAACTGCGGGCAGGAAAAACCGACCCGCAGATTTATGGTCTGCTGCAGGCGCGTTTGCGTGAATGGGAGTTGCTGGAGTCGACACTCGACCAATGGGCTGGCGTAGCGTCGCCGGACACTGCCCTGCAATCAATGCTCGGAGGAAGGTCCTATGTCGCGCGAGCCATCAAACAATCCTGGCGCAACTCGCCACTGGCCGACTCACAGTTCATGAACAGTGCCCTCGATCTGACCTGTGATGATCCGCTTCCTGCGCTGTCGGCAGATTTTTCCCATGTGCGTCATCTACAAATTCGCGGGCAATGCATCAATGACAGCAATGCCAATGCGCTTTTGCAAAGCTTTCCTGGTTTGACAAACCTGAGAATAACCGCGACCGGCTATGAGTTCACCAATGTGCCCGAGGCGCTTGTCAGACTGGAAAATCTCAAAAGCTTGAGTCTGTACTCGGCGTCGCCTTTTGCAGCGGACATGCCGTCGAGGTTGAACGCACTGACCCGACTGGAGGCGTTGAGTGTCAGTGCGCCAATTTGGGGGCCAGAGGCATGGGACTTCAGTCGTTTGCGTCATCTGCGCCAGCTTCATCTCGGGGCTCCCTTGTTAGTGGAATGGCCTGCCGGGATACTTGAGCTGCCAAACCTTGAG
The DNA here is from genome assembly GCF_900187435.1 of Pseudomonas sp. Irchel s3b5. Classification (NCBI taxonomy): domain Bacteria; kingdom Pseudomonadati; phylum Pseudomonadota; class Gammaproteobacteria; order Pseudomonadales; family Pseudomonadaceae; genus Pseudomonas; species Pseudomonas sp. Irchel s3b5. Next base: position 20,478 of record NZ_FYDY01000002.1, on the reverse strand, counting down.
CGCCTGAATCTCCGAGAGACCTCAATTCGAGCGCTTCCCGACGCCATCTATGAGGGGCATGAAAAACTGTGGTCGGGATTGTCGCTGGACTGGTCGAAAATCCCTCGCGAACACTTCAAGCCGGCTTACGAGTATGTCAAGAACCACCCGGATCACCTTGTCGATGTCGAGGAAATGGTCAGGGGATATTGCAAGGCGCAAGTCAGACGCCTGGCGCAGGGGATGAATGAGCCGGTCGAGGGTTTGTTCAATCAGTTCGCCGCACAATGGCTGGGAGAACAGGCAAGGTTTCAGGCAGTGGAGGCGTTAAGCGAGGAGTACAGCGTTCTCGACCGAAGTCTCAAGCGCTGGTCCCATCGTCTGTCTAACGACGCAGCACCCATGCCAACCCATGAGGCGGTGGGACGAAGCATGGCTGACATGTCCATCAGGGCCTGCTGGCGCAATGGCACATTTAAACGCTATGGCGCAATGGCCGATGCTTCGAGGCTCGATTTGTCAAATATGGGGCTGAGCGAGCTTCCAGATCTGCCGCAGGGTGTGTTCCCGCATGTAAAAACGCTGGATTTGAGAGGGATGAAAGCGCCTGTGGAGCAAGTCCGCCATTTTGTTCGAGCGTTTAGCGAGGTTGAAAAACTCGACCTCAGTGCTAACCAATTGACGGACCTGCCTATCGTACCGGGTGACTTTGCAAAACTGACGAATCTGGACCTCTCCAGTAACCAGATCGCGGTAGACACAGCCGTGCAACAACGTTTTGATGGCCTTCAAACGCTTGAATATCTGAACTTGCGCAACAACCCGCTGGACGCGTTGGACGTGTCCGCGATGACGCAGCTCAAAGCCCTGAGCCTTGAGAGTACGGGGCTGCTCGACTGGCCGATTGGGGTTCAGGATCTGCCGGAATTGACTTGGCTTGATGTGCGCAGCAGCAAAATATCTTCACTGCCCAGCGCGGGCTTGTCCGATGACATGTTGCTCAAAACCAATCTGGCGAACGCGCCGCTGGATGCGCAAGCCAGGACAGCCCTGAACTCAGCCCGCCAGCGATTCGAGAATGCCAGGGGATTGCCGCTCGGCACGCTGGAACGCTTCGCTCAAAGGGATGCGCTTCCAGGTTTTCCTCCCGTTTTTCCACCGACAGAAAGCGGGCTCACCATCGCACTGGATCTGTTGCCCCTGCCGCAAATACCTGTCGGTGAAGGCGTCGCGAACCTTGCCAAGCGCCTGCAGCGGATAAAACCGGCACTTGCGCAAGATGAGGCCTTGCAATGGGTCGAGCAGGCGCGTGCAAGTGCGGCCACTGACGCGCAGATCAGCGACCAGATAGGCGAATGGGAGCAGTCGTTCGAAACGCTGACACGACAATTGAATGGCTGGCTGTTTACGCGGGAGATCAATGGCCGGCGCTGGAAGATTTCGTCGGCCAATCGCAGGCTGGCTTCGCTACGAATCCTTGATTGTTGGAGCGAAGGACTGATCGGCGATAGGGGTGTTGTAAACCCTGCGTTGAGTCTCGATGGCTTACAACTGGGCGATCTTCCTGAATTGCCTGCGGTGTTCGCCCATGTACAACGTTGGATTTGACCGGTGCAAGACTCTCTGCACAAGGCTCCGACGGGTTTCTGAAGGCCTTTGTCGAACTCAAGGCATTGGCGCTCGCTGGCAATGATCTCGAGGCGATGCCCGAAGCGATCAAGAGTATGGCGCGTCTTGAACGGCTTGATCTTTCAGACAATCAATTCGATGACCCCGAGGTTTTGTACGCTTCGCTCAATCGCCTGGAAAACCTGCAATGGTTGAATCTGGGCTACAACAATCTGGGCCATTTCAATGCTGGCACGCTTGCGCGGTTGGAGACGCTGGATATACGAAACAATCAACTGAGCGAGTGGCCGGAAGGAGTGCTCGATAGCGATCGCCTCAGAGTGCTGAATCTGAGTGGCAATGACATCACGACCATTCCTTCGGCCGCCCTGGACGGTACCCATGAGGTGCTGATATCCGGCACAGACTTGAGCGACAACTACAATTTGTCGCGTGAGAGCCTGGAGGAACTCAGGGATTACTGTGAGACGGGTTCGCACGCTACAGCGTTGGGTTTCTCACGCGCTGAACTCGATGAGATGCTCGAGGTCATTTCCAATGACGGTGCCAGTGAAACTGAAAGCATGCAGTCCGACGAAGACCTTGCCGACTCGCAGCCCGATGTCGAACAACTGTCGCCATGGCTGGCGAATGCCTCGAAAGAGGAGATGGCAACGAGAACCGAGACCTGGAATCGACTGCTGGCGGAGCCGGACAATGCCGCTTTCTTCCACCTGCTTGCAGTCTTGCCGGATACTCGTGAATTCAGAGTGGCGAATGCCGATTTGACCCGAAGGGTGTGGGCCGTCATGGAAGCTGCCGAAAGCAACACCGAGCTTCGCACGACGCTGTTCGCCAATGCCGCCACCCACGGTACTTGTGTCGACGGCCGGATTCTCAGTTTCAGTGTCCTGGAAAGCAAAGTATTCCTGCATAACGCGTTGCTCGATCTTCCTGCCGGGCTGGCGGCAAAGGGCCGGGCATTACTGAAACTGTCCAGGCAGATGTTCCGCTTGGACAGGATCGATCTGAAGGCGATAGAAATCGCCAAGAAAACCCACTTCGATCAGGCACAAGTCCGTCTGGGCTACCGAATCGGCCTGACAAGTGGCTGGAGTGACGGCCTGGAGCTGCCGGGACAACCCGGCCACATGACCTATGCCTCGGGTGTTACTCCAAAAGACCTGGCTGACGTTCGTCGTGAAGTCATGGATGCCGAACGATCCGACCTGTTTTTTCAGGACCTTATCCAGCGTGACTATTGGGAGGACTATCTAAAGGAAAAGTATCCGGAGGCGTTAAGGGAATTCGATGAGGTGGAGGAGCCGGAGGAGGGTGACTTCAACCTGGAGGAGGCTCAGCATCGGTATAACGAACGTCAGTTCGCGCGCAGCTTGAGGATGATCGACCTGTCTCGGCAGGAGACCGAAGCGATTGAACATCCCAGTGTGATAGCGCCGCAGCCGGGTCCTTCACACAGCTGATTGCTACTGTCGATAACCTTTGCAGCGCCGGGTTGCCCGACGCTGCAAAGTTGTTTTATCGACTGTCTCAGTTGTCGTAACCGAGGTTCGGCGCCAGCCAACGCTCGGTCACGCTCAATTCCTGACCTTTACGCGATGTGTAGCTCTGCACCTGATCCTTGTCGACCTTGCCCACGGCGAAGTATTGCGCCTGCGGGTGAGCGAAATACCAACCGCTGACCGCCGCTGCCGGGAACATCGCGTAGTGCTCGGTGAGGAACACACCGCTGCGGCCGGCGCGCATTTCCTGGGCTTCAGGATCGAGCAGGGCGAACAGTTGGGCTTTTTCGGTGTGATCCGGGCACGCCGGGTAACCTGGAGCAGGGCGGATACCGGTGTACTGCTCTTTGATCAGCGCCTCGTTATCGAGCGTTTCGTCTTTCGCGTAGCCCCAATGTTCTTTACGCACCTGCTGGTGCAGCCACTCGGCGCACGCCTCGGCCAAGCGGTCGGCCAGGGCCTTGACCATGATCGAGTTGTAATCGTCGCCAGCGTCCTGGTAGGCCTTGGCCACTTCTTCGGCGCCGATGCCGGCGGTGGTGATGAACCCACCGACGTAGTCGGTCACTTCGCTGTCCTTCGGTGCGACAAAGTCGGCCAGGGAGAAGTTTGGCTTGCCGTCGGTCTTGATGATCTGTTGGCGCAAGTGATGAAGCTTGGCCATTGGCTTGCCGTCGTCGCCGTACAGCTCGATGTCGTCGTCGTGTACCTGATTGGCCGGCCAGAAACCGAACACCGCACGGGCGCTGATCAGTTTCTCGTCGATCAGTTTGGTCAGCATCTCCCGAGCGTCTTTATAGAGTGAAGTTGCGGCTTCACCGACGACTTCGTCTTCGAGGATGCGCGGGAATTTACCGGCCAGGTCCCAGGAGATGAAGAACGGCGTCCAGTCGATGTACTCGGCCAGAACGTTGAGGTCGATGTTGTCCAGCACTCGGGTACCGGTAAAGGTCGGTTTGACCGGCGTGTAGCTGGCCCAATCGAACTGCGGCTTCTTGGCGATGGCCGCGCCGTAGCTCAGGCGTTCGGTGCGGGCGCTGCGGTTGGCGGTGCGCTCGCGGACGTCGATGTATTCCAGGCGGGTTTTCTCGACGAAACCGGCCTTGAGTTCCTTGGACAGCAACTGGGTCGCGACACCCACGGCGCGTGAGGCGTCGGTGACGTAGATCACCGCGTCATTGCTGTACTTGGGTTCGATCTTCACCGCTGTGTGCGCTTTGGAGGTGGTCGCGCCACCGATCATCAACGGCAGGTGGAAGTCCTGGCGCTGCATCTCGCGGGCCACATGCACCATTTCATCCAGCGACGGAGTGATCAGGCCGGACAGGCCGATGATGTCGCACTTCTGCTCTTTGGCCACTTGCAGGATCTTTTCTGCCGGGACCATCACGCCGAGGTCGACGATGTCGTAGCCGTTGCAACCGAGCACCACGCCGACGATGTTCTTGCCGATGTCGTGCACGTCGCCTTTCACCGTGGCCATGAGAATCTTGCCCTTGGCTTCCGGCTTGTCGCCTTTTTCCAGTTCGATGAACGGGATCAGGTGCGCCACGGCCTGTTTCATTACGCGGGCGGATTTCACCACCTGGGGCAGGAACATTTTACCGGCGCCGAACAGGTCGCCGACGATGTTCATGCCGGACATCAGCGGGCCTTCGATCACTTCGATCGGACGGGCGAACGACTGACGGGATTCTTCGGTGTCCTCGACGATGTGCGTGGTGATGCCCTTGACCAGCGCATGTTCCAGGCGCTTGTTGACGTCCCAGCTGCGCCACTCTTCGGTCTCGGCTTCCTTGACGCTACCGTCGCCCTTGTACTTGTCGGCGATGGCGAGGAGGGCGTCGGTGCCTTCCGGCGTGCGGTTGAGGATCACGTCTTCCACGGCGTCGCGCAGTTCCACCGGGATCTGGTCGTAGATCTCCAGCTGACCGGCGTTGACGATGCCCATGGTCAGCCCTGAGCGGATTGCGTACAGCAGGAACACCGAGTGGATCGCTTCACGCACCGGGTTGTTGCCACGGAACGAGAACGACACGTTGGACACGCCACCCGAGGTCAGCGCATACGGCAGCTCGTCGCGGATGTAAGCGCAGGCGTTAATGAAGTCGACGGCGTAGTTGTTGTGTTCTTCGATGCCGGTGGCGACGGCGAAGATGTTCGGGTCGAAGATGATGTCTTCCGGCGGGAAGCCCACGTCGTTGACCAGAATGTCGTAGGAACGTTTGCAGATTTCTTTCTTGCGCGCTTCGGTGTCGGCCTGGCCGGCTTCGTCGAAGGCCATCACCACCACGGCGGCGCCGTAGCGCTTGCACAGTTTGGCGTGGTGAATGAACTGCTCGACGCCTTCTTTCATGCTGATCGAGTTGACGATGCCCTTGCCCTGGATGCACTTGAGGCCGGCTTCAATCACTTCCCACTTGGAGGAGTCGATCATGATCGGTACGCGGGAGATGTCCGGTTCACCGGCGATCAGATTGAGGAAGGTCACCATGGCCTTCTTCGAATCGAGCATCCCTTCGTCCATGTTGATGTCGATCACTTGGGCACCGGCCTCGACCTGTTGCAGGGCGACTTCCAGGGCTTCGGTGTAGTTGTCTTCGCGAATCAGACGGGCGAACTTGGCGGAACCGGTGATGTTGGTCCGCTCGCCGACGTTGACGAACAGCGAGTTGCGATCGATCGTGAACGGCTCCAGGCCCGAGAGGCGGCAAGCCTTCGGGATGTCCGGAATCTGGCGCGGTGCGTAACCGGCCACGGCGTTGGCGATGGCTTCGATGTGGCCCGGCGTGGTGCCGCAGCATCCGCCGACGATGTTCAGGAAGCCGCTTTGGGCGAACTCTTCGATGACCTTGGCGGTTTGCGACGGCAGTTCGTCGTACTCACCGAACTCGTTCGGCAGGCCGGCGTTGGGGTGCGCGGAAACGTGGGTGTTGGCCTTGTTCGACAGTTCTTCGAGGTACGGGCGCAGTTCGCTGGCGCCGAGGGCGCAGTTCAGGCCGACCGAGATCGGCTTGGCGTGGGCCACGGAGTTCCAGAACGCTTCGGTGGTCTGGCCCGACAGCGTGCGGCCCGAGGCATCGGTGATGGTGCCGGAAATCATGATCGGCAACTCGATGCCCAATTCTTCGAACACGCCTTGCACGGCGAAGATCGCTGCCTTGGCGTTCAGGGTATCGAAGATGGTTTCGATCAGGATCAGGTCGGCGCCGCCCTCGATCAGGCCTTTGGTGGACTCGGTGTAGTTTTCCACCAGCTCATCGAAGGTCACGTTGCGGAAGCCGGGGTTGTTCACGTCCGGGGACAGCGAGCAGGTACGGCTGGTCGGGCCAAGCACGCCGGCGACGAAGCGTGGTTTATCCGGGGTTTCGAGGGTCTTGGCGTCGGCCACTTTGCGGGCCAGGCGTGCGCCTTCTACGTTCAACTCATACGCCAGGCCCTGCATGCCGTAGTCGGCCAGGGAAATCTGGGTGGCGTTGAAGGTGTTGGTTTCCAGAATGTCCGCACCGGCATCCAGGTAGGCTTTTTCGATGCCGCCAATCACGTCCGGGCGCGTCAGCACCAACAGGTCGTTGTTGCCTTTGACATCGCTTGGCCAGTCGGCGAAGCGTTTGCCACGGTAATCCTGTTCCTCGAGCTTGTAGCTCTGGATCATCGTGCCCATGCCGCCATCGAGAATCAGGATGCGCTCTTTGAGGGCGTGCTTGAGAGCTTGAAGGCGAACACTGCGATCGGACATTTGGACTACTCGGAAAGACCATTACGAAGGGCCGGGATCATAACAAACTTGTGCGCTTTTAGAGCATGACCGGGTTTAGCATGAATATCGCTCATGTTGAGGGGGACGCCAGCGCTGTAGAATCGCGGCGTTTTTTAAAGGATCGGGATCAGGGACATGTCGTATCGCTTCGTCATCAGCGCTGTGCTGTTGTTTTCAAGCTGGGGCGCTGCGGCGCAGGGATCGGCGATTTCCTACAGTCGCGACATCCAACCGATCTTCACCGAAAAGTGCGTGGCCTGCCACGCCTGCAATGATGCGGCCTGCCAGCTCAATCTCGGCAGTGGCGAAGGCGCGGCGCGCGGGGCGACGAAAATCCCGGTCTATGATGGCGACCGCAGCAAAGCGCAGGCACCGACACGGCTGTTTCTGGACGCCTCCGGAAAAACCGCCTGGCAGCAAAAAGGCTTCTATTCGGTGCTCGACGCGCAGGGCAGTCAGGCGGCACTGATGGCGCGCATGCTTGAACTGGGCCACAGAACCCCTTTGCAGCCCAACGCCAAACTGCCGCAAGACATCGTCCTGGGCCTGAACCGGGAAAACATGTGCGCCATGCCGGCGGAATTTGACGGTTATGCCCAAAAACATCCCAAAGAAGGTATGCCACTGGCGGTGACCGGCCTGACCCTTCAGCAATACCAGACGCTGCAACGCTGGCTGGCCTCCGGTGCACCCATCGATGAGCAGGGCCTGGTCCCCAGCGCCAAAGAAGCGTTGCAAGTGGTGCAGTGGGAAAAACTGCTGAACTCGCCCGGCGCCAAGGAGAGTCTGGTGGGGCGCTGGCTGTACGAGCACTGGTTCCTTGCGCATCTCTATTTCAAGGATGGCGAGCCCGGGCATTTCTTCCAGTGGGTGCGTTCGCGCACACCGACCGGCCAGCCGATCGACCTGATCAACACCCGTCGCCCGAACGACGATCCGGGTACCGAGTTTTACTACCGTTTGTGGCCGGTGCAGGGCGTGATCGTGCACAAGACCCACATCAGCTATCCGCTGAGTGCGGCGCAAATGGCCCGGGTTAAAAGCCTGTTCTACAACGGCAGCTGGCAGGTCAACGCTTTACCGGGTTATGGGCCGCAGAGCCGGGCCAATCCGTTTGCCACATTTGAGGCGATCCCGGCCCAGGCGCGTTATCAGTTCATGCTCGATAACGCCGAATACTTCGTTCGGACCTTTATTCGCGGGCCGGTGTGCCGCGGCCAGATCGCCACGGACGTGATCCGCGACAACTTCTGGGCGCTGTTCCAGGCGCCGGAGCACGACCTGTATGTCACCGATCCGAATTACCGCGGCCAGGCTACGCCACTGCTGGCGATGCCGGGGCAGAACGATGACGTCGGCAGTGTCCTGAGCCTGTGGCACGACTACCGCGACAAGCGAAACGAATACGAGGCCTTGCGCCGCGACAGTTATGCCGATGAGCCAGCGCCGAGCTGGTCGACGCTGTGGGCCGGCAACGACAACGCGCTGCTGAGCATTTTCCGTCATTTCGACAGCGCCTCGGTGACCAAAGGCCTGATTGGCGAAGTACCGCAAACGATGTGGCTGTTCGACTATCCGCTTCTGGAGCGCACCTACTACCAGTTGGCCGTTAATTTCGATGTGTTCGGCAACGTTTCCCATCAAGCCCAGACGCGCCTGTATTTCGACCTGATCCGCAACGGTGCGGAGCAGAACTTCCTGCGTTTGATGCCTGCTGATTCTCGCGATGGTTACCTTAATGACTGGTATCAGAACAGCGGCCAACTGAAGTTGTGGATGGACTACGAGTCCATCGACAACGACAAGCCGACCGCACTGAAGCTTGACGAGGCAGATCCCAAGCGCGATTTCGCCAGGCAATTGCTGGCCCGTTATGGCGACCTTAATGCGCAGCCCGATCCCATCAACCGCTGCGAGGGGGCCTATTGCTCCCGACCAAACATCGATCCGGAATTGCAGGGCGCTGAGCAAGCCTTCAGCCGCTTGGCATCGCGCCCGGCAGCCGGGTTGAAAGTCATTGATCAGTTGCCCGAAGCCACAATGCTGCGCGTCGAGACGGCGAGCGGTAAACGTGTGGTCTACAGCCTGTTGCGCAACCGCGCGCACAGCAACGTGGCGTTCATGATGGGCGAATCGAGGCGCTATCAACCGGGGCTCGATACCTTGACCATTTTCCCGGGTGTGCTCAGCAGCTATCCGAACTTCATGTTCAACATTCCGGCCGATCAAGTGCCTGAGTTTGTGGACGCGATGGAAGGCGCAAAAGACGCTGCCAGTTTCGAGAAAATCGTCGAACGTTGGGGCATTCGTCGCAGTCATCCGCAATTCTGGCAGTATTTTCATGATTCCAGCCGCTATATCCACGAGACCGATCCGGTGGAAGAGGGCGTGCTGGACATGAATCGCTACGAGAACCTTTGATCCACCACAATCCCCGTAGGAGCTGGCTTGCCAGCGATGAGGGCAAGACATTCAATATAAATGTCAACTGACCTGACGCCTTCGCCGGCAAGCCAGCTCCTACAGGGTATGAAAAGATCTTTTCCTGACAAAAATACTAGGACTTTGTCCGGCGCGTTGATTGGCGTAAACTGCGCGCAAGCCTGCGAGGAGTTTCCATGACCGCTATTACCATCACTGACGCCGCCCACGATTACCTGGCTGATCTGCTCTCCAAGCAGAACACCCCGGGCATCGGCATCCGCGTCTTCATTACCCAGCCCGGCACCCAGTACGCCGAAACCTGCATTGCCTATTGCAAGCCGGGCGAAGAAAAACCCGAAGACACCGCGCTGGGGCTAAAAAGCTTCACCGCCTACATCGATTCGTTCAGCGAAGCTTTCCTGGATGACGCGGTCGTCGATTACGCCACCGACCGCATGGGCGGCCAGTTGACCATCAAGGCGCCAAACGCCAAAGTCCCGATGGTCAACGCCGACAGCCCGGTCAACGAGCGCATCAATTATTACCTGCAAACCGAGATCAACCCGGGGCTGGCCAGCCACGGCGGTCAGGTCAGCCTGATCGATGTGGTCGAGGACGGCATCGCCGTTCTGCAGTTCGGCGGCGGTTGCCAGGGCTGCGGCCAGGCCGACGTGACGCTGAAGGAAGGCATCGAGCGCACCTTGCTCGAGCGTATCCCGGAGCTCAAAGGTGTTCGGGACGTGACCGACCACACGCAGAAAGAAAACGCCTACTACTAAGTAAGGTGTTCGCTGCGGCATAAAAAAAACGGCGCTGTGGCGAGGGAGCTTGCTCCCGCTCGACTGCGAAGCAGTCGCAAGACAGTCAGTGCATTTTCCCGTGATGAATGTATTGACTGATGTTGGGACCGCTTCGCGGTCCAGCGGGAGCAAGCTCCCTCGCCACAGGTGCTTTCAGGGCCTGTAGAGATGCGCATGCCCCGCACGATACAGCGATGACTCGCTGAAGTGATCACTGCCCAACACCCGTCCAACCAGAATCAACGCCGTACGCCGAAACCCCTTCGCTTCGACCTTCTCGACAATATCTGCCAGCGTCCCAACCACCCAATCCTGATCCGGCCAACTCGCTCGGTGCACCACCGCAATCGGGCAATCCGCGCCGTAATGCGGCACGAGTTCCTCGACGATCTTTGTCAGATGATTAACCCCCAAATGAATCGCCATGGTCGCGCCATGCTGCGCCAGGCTGGAGAACTCTTCGCCCGGTGGCATGGCGGTCTTGTCGGCGTAGCGGGTCAGGATCACGCTTTGTGACACGTCCGGCAGGGTCAACTCCGCGCCCAGGAGTGCCGCGCAGGCGGCTGTTGCGGTGACGCCGGGCACGATTTCAAAAGGAATGTCGAGCTCACGCAAGTAGCGAATCTGCTCGCCAATCGCGCCATACAGGCTCGGATCGCCGGAGTGCACGCGTGCCACATCCTGACCGTTGGCATCGGCAGCTTTAATCAGCTCGATGATCTGTTCCAAGTGGAGTTCGGCGCTGTTGACCACCTGTTCGGCACAATGACCTTCCAGCACCGCAGCGGGCACCAGTGAACCGGCGTAGATGATCACCGGGCAGCTGCGAATCAGTCGTTGGCCTTTGACGGTGATCAGTTCGGGGTCGCCGGGACCAGCGCCAATAAAGTAGACGGTCATCGTCGGTTCCTGTGGGGAAAAGGGGCTGAACAGGGCTTCAGATGAAGAATGTTCATGATCGAGAGCGGGGATTATCGGTGTTTTCAGGCCGCGCCGGCCAATGCCAGGGTTGCCTGGGCATACTTTTGTCGCGGGATCAGCAGTTTTGCCGGGCCTTGGGCCAGTTGTTCAGCCAGAGCCAGCGCGGCGCTTTCCGCCACCCCGTAGCAACCGGTGCGTTCAAAGGCAATTTGCGATTGATGACTGAGTTGCGGTTCATAAGCGGCCAGCTGTTCACTGCTGAAATACTTTAATTCCAGGCCAAGCTGCTGTGCCAGCTCAATCAACGCAGGTTCGTCGCGCTTCAAATCGATGCTGGCCAGCGCCTTGATTTGATGACGTGCAATCTGGTGCGCCGCCAACGCTTGGTCGAGCAGCGCCAGCAACGTGCTGACGGGGCAGCCGCGCTGGCAACCCAGGCCGACTACAAACGTCGGCGCTGCGCTGTTTTCAGTCATGCGTGGTATTGACCATCGCTTTTGCGGCGGAACAACCAGGCGCTGATCAGGCCCAGGGCCAGCCAGAACGCAACGTTGGTCAACTGCGAAGCGATGTTGAACTGGGCTGCCAGCGCCTCTGGCGCAAGCATCGAATGCACTTCCGGTTGCGGTGCGCCAATCACATGGGGAACGGCGAGAATCGCCACACCCAGGACTTTCATCAGCCAGTGACGGCCGAAGACGATGAGGGCGATACCGACAGCCGTAGAAGCCGCAGTGCCGATCCACCACATCTGCCGTTGCGCCAGATCAGCCGCCGCTGTACCCGGCAGTTCCGGCGGCAGGCCGAGCGTCGGGGCAAGCACGAAGGTGGCATAACCGGCCAGGCCCCAGAGCAGGCCCTGTGACGTTTTGGTCGGTGCGCGCAAGGTGTACAGGCCCGCCAGCATCAGGGCGAAACCGACAGCCACCACCAGATTGCCGCCGGTGGTCGACAGCACGCGTTGCCAACCGTCTTCGGGTTCCCACGCTTCGGCATTGTGAGTGTGCGCGGCGACGGCGCCCTCGGTGTGCGCATGTTCGTGGACTTCAACAGCGACCGGTTCGGATTTTTCGTAGGTCTCGGCCTGCTGAATCAGCGGTGAGACCCAGAAGCTTTGCAGCAGGGTCAGCAGCAGGGCCGCCAGCAGACCGGTGAAACCTGCGGTTTGGGCAATACGCTTGATCATGTCGGCAGGTCTCAATGGCACGGGAACGCGGCGCTGTGACGGGTATCGTGCGCGGCATTGTGGACCGCTTCGATGTGCGAGAAACCGGCGAAATACACAAGGCAGGCACCGAGGATCGACGCGCAGATGGCTGCGGTCAGACGTTGGGTCAGGGTTGAAGTGCTGCTCGCGCTGGTGTGTTCGGCACTGCTGATGATCGACATGGCATTTCCCTCTAGTCTGTCAGCGGGGAATAAGGGCGCATGCAAAACCCCGCACGAACGGGCGCGCAGGGTTCAAACAGCGCCCGCCCACCGCGGGTTTGTTGTTCAGTGGCCGTACTGGTCACTTTGTGTTGCGGGCCGGTCTCCGGGCTCACGAGGGGCGCAAGGCATTTGCCTGAACCTGCAAGCATCACCTTCCCATGCCACATTGGCACAGTGGATCTGACGCTTCGCTCGCTTACCGTTGCGGGGGCAGCACCGGACTGACATGGCTTTAGAGTAAAGCACATGATTCACCGGTTTCCCGTTTCACCCTGTGAAGGGCACCCGTAACAAGGCGTGTAGGAGAGCATGGGCGAGGCGTTGGCGTCAATTGGCAGCGGTTCTTGTTTGGGCTTTGCACAAAACCCTGTGGCGAGGGGGCTTGCCCCCGTCGGGCTGCGAAGCGACCCCTTACATTTTTACAGACACACCTCTACTCAGAATCTGCGACGGCTTCGCCGCCGAACGGGGGCAAGCCCCCTCGCCACAGGGATCGCAAGCATTGACCCGCCCCAATACGATGCGTAGCCTTGCGCATTCGAGGTTCTTCGGCATTTGTCGAAGCTAAGAAGGGAACGCGGTCAATGCCGCGGCTGCCCCCGCAACTGTGAACGGTGATGTTCGCTGCCACGCCACTGCAGGCTCAACCTTGAGCCCGCGGGAAGGCGCAGCGAATGCCTGGCCCCAAGGCCGGCACACCGTCAGCCAGGAGACCTGCCTCGATACAGATTCTCACTACAACCGGGCGGGGTGATCCGGTGGCGAACGCTTCCGGCGCGTGTGCGCGTGGCCGGTTCTCGTCCCGTATGCCCGCCACCAAAGCCAAAGGGCATCCGATGAAAACACTGGCCAAACTTCCCGTCACCATCGTCACCGGTTTCCTCGGCTCGGGCAAAACCACCTTGCTGCGGCACATGCTCGACAACGCTCAGGGTCGCCGCATCGCGGTGATCGTCAACGAGTTCGGCGAGTTGGGTATCGACGGCGAAATCCTCAAACAGTGCTCCATCGGTTGCACCGAAGAAGAAGCCAACGGCCGCGTCTACGAATTGGCCAACGGCTGCCTGTGCTGCACCGTCCAGGAAGAATTCTTCCCGGTGATGCGCGAACTGGTCGCCCGTCGCGGCGATCTTGATCACATCCTCATCGAAACCTCGGGCCTGGCCCTGCCAAAACCGCTGGTGCAAGCCTTCCAGTGGCCGGAAATCCGCAGCGCCTGCACCGTCGACGCGGTGATCACCGTGGTCGATAGCCCGGCCGTCGCGGCTGGCACGTTCGCCGCGTTCCCGGATCAGGTCGACGCCCAGCGCAAACTCGATCCGAACCTGGACCACGAATCGCCGCTGCACGAACTGTTTGCAGACCAATTGGCCAGCGCCGACCTGGTGATCCTCAACAAAGCCGACCTGATCAACCCGCAAGACCTGGCCCGCGTGCGCGCGGAAGTCGCCGAAGAGCTGCCGCCCGCAGTGAAAATCATCGAAGCCAGCAGCGGTCGTTTGCCGCTGGACGTGCTGATCGGCCTCGGCGCCGGTTCCGAAGAACACATCGACAGCCGTCACAGCCACCACGATCACCATCACGACGGCGATGATCATGACGACCACGATCACGACGCCTTCGATTCGATCTCCATCGAACTGCCGCAAGCGGACGAAAGCCTGCTGATGGATGCGCTGACCCAACTGGTGGTTCAGCACGGCATCTTGCGCGTCAAAGGTTTCGCTGCGATCCCGAACAAACCGATGCGCCTGCTGATCCAGGGCGTGGGCACGCGTTTCGACAAGCACTTCGATCGCCAGTGGGGCGCCGACGAGGCTCGCACCACGCGCTTGGTGCTGATCGGTCAGGCGCTGGATGCTGCGACTCTCGAAGCGCAATTGCGCGCCGCGCTCAGCGTATAACCCATGCACCTGCTCAGGACCCAGCCCGGCGGTTTTGTGTCGGAAGACAACATTGCCGACCTCGGACAAACCCCCGCCGAACTGGTGATCCTGTGCAGCGGCGACTCCAGCCTGGCGCTGCTCGCCGAAGCGGCGCAGCAGTTGCCCGATGACTACCCAAGCGTGCGCCTGGCCAACCCGATGCAGGTGCAAAATCATGCCTCGGTGGATCTGTACGTCGATGAAGTGCTGCGTCACGCCAAGGTGATTCTGATTTCATTGCACGGCGGCATTGCCTACTGGCGATACGGTATCGGGCGCTTGGTTGAACTGTCGCAGCGCGGCGTGCAGTTGATTCTGGTACCGGGCGATGATCGGCCGGATCCGGAACTCAGTGACCTGAGCACCGTGACCCCTGAAGACCGCGACCGGCTCTGGCATTTCCTGCGCCAGGGCGGCATGGCCAATGCGCTGGAGCTGTTTCGCTGCCTGGCCAGTCGCTGGCTGGGTCGCGATTACCCTTGGTCCGAACCGCAGACGCTGCCGCGCACAGCGATCTATCACCCGAAAAAAAGCCCGGCCACTCTGAGCGATTGGCATGCCGACTGGCAGCCTGATCAACCGGTGGCGGCGGTGCTGTTTTATCGCTCGCATTTACAGGCGGCGAACACCGGTTTCATCGATGTTTTCTGCCAGCGCTTGCAGGCCGCGGGGTTGAACCCGTTGCCGATTGCGCTGGCCAGTTTGAAAGAGCCCGGTTGCCTCTCGGTGGTCGAGGACTGGCTGGATGAAGTCGAGGCCGGGGTGATTTTGAACACCACCGGTTTCGCCCAATCCAGCCCTGAAGCGCCGCACCTGCGGCCGTTTCGCCGCAATATCCCGGTGATCCAGGCGATTTGCGCCCAGGACAATGAACCGGGCTGGCGCGCCAGCGAACAAGGCCTTGGCCCGCGGGATCTGGCGATGCACATTGCGTTGCCGGAACTGGACGGGCGCATCATCAGTCGGCCGATCAGCTTCAAGGATCTGGCGTGGCGCAGCGAGCGCAGCCAATCGGATGTGGTCTGCTATCGGCCTGCACCCGAGCGCATGGATTTCGTCGCCGAACTGGCGCGGCGCTGGATCGATCTGGCGCGGGTGCCGAACAGTGAGAAACGCATCGCGCTGATTCTGGCCAATTACCCGACTCGCGACGGTCGCATCGGTAACGGCGTGGGGCTCGATACCCCGGCCGCTGCGCTGAACATCCTGCGCGCACTGCACACCAACGGTTATCCGCTACCGTCCGAACTGCCGGACAGCGGCACTGCGCTGATCCAGCAATTGCTTGGCGGCGTCAGCAACGACCTGGACACCCTCGACCAGCGCCCATGCCAGCAAAGCCTGGCGATGGATGATTACTGGCAGATGTTCAACGCGCTGCCGCAGGCCAATCGTCAGGCAGTGCTGGAGCGTTGGGGTACACCCGATACCGACCCGATGTGCCGCCATGGCCGGATGATGATCGCGGGTCTACGTTTCGGCCTGACCTTCGTCGGCATTCAACCGGCGCGGGGCTATCAAGTCGATCCGAGCGCGGTGTATCACGACCCGGATCTGGTGCCGCCCCACGCTTACCTGGCGTTCTACTTCTGGCTGCGCAATACCTACGGCGCTCACGGCGTGATCCATGTCGGCAAGCACGGCAACCTCGAATGGCTGCCGGGCAAAGGTGTGGGACTGTCGGAAAACTGCTGGCCGGATGCGTTACTCGGACCGATGCCGAACATCTATCCTTTTATCGTCAACGATCCGGGCGAGGGTGCCCAGGCCAAACGTCGCACCCAAGCGGTGATCATCGATCACCTGATGCCGCCACTGACCCGCGCCGAAACCTATGGCCCGCTGCGCAATCTTGAGTTGCTGGCCGACGAATATTACGAAGCGCAACTGCTCGACCCACGACGCGCCCGTGAGTTGCAACGGGACATTCTGCAACTGGTGCGCGACACCCACATCGACCGTGAATTGCAGTTGGATGAAAAACTCGACAGCGATGCCGATGCGGCCATCTGGTTGCCGCGACTGGACACCTATCTGTGTGACTTGAAGGAATCGCAGATTCGCGACGGACTGCATGTGTTCGGCGAGTCGCCGACCGGTCGATTGCGCATCGATACGTTGCTGGCGCTGCTGCGCATCCCAAGGGGCGATGGCCGTGGCGCGCAATCGAGTCTGTTGCGGGCGCTGGCCAAGGCATTCGGACTGGGGTTCGATCCGCTTGATTGTGCCTTGGCCGAGCCGTGGACCGGGCCGCGGCCGATTGAATTGAAAACAGTTTGTGAAGAAACCTGGCGCACGGCGGGCGATACCCGCGAACGCCTGGAGTTATTCGCCACACAGTTGATTTCGGACGCATTGAATAGCCCCTGTGGGAGCGAGCCTGCTCGCGATGGTGTGTCAGTCGACACTAGTTCCTCTGATACACCATCGCGAGCAGGCTCGCTCCTACAAGGGGAGGCGTGGAGCGAGGTGCGAGCCATTCTCGACGGTTTGCGTGACGTCATCGCCCCGCGTCTGGACGCCTGCGGTCCCGCAGAAATGCGCGGCCTGCTCGACGCCCTGGGTGGTCGCTTCGTTCCGGCCGGCCCCAGCGGCGCACCGAGTCGCGGTCGGCTGGACGTGCTGCCCACCGGGCGCAATTTCTATTCGGTGGACGTGCGCAACCTGCCGACCACCACCGCGTGGCGCATCGGCTTCCAGTCGGCCAACCTGATTCTTGAACGTCATCTGCAAGATCACGGCGATCATTTGCGTCAGCTCGGTTTGTCGGTCTGGGGCACGGCGACCATGCGTACCGGCGGCGACGACATCGCCCAGGCCATGGCGCTGATGGGCGTGCGCCCGGTGTGGGCCACCGGCAGCCAGCGGGTCGACGATTTCGAGATTCTGCCGCTGAGCCTGCTGGACCGTCCTCGGGTCGACGTGACGCTGCGGGTTTCAGGTTTTTTTCGTGACGCCTTCGCCAACCTGATCCGCCTGTTCGACGCGGCTGTGCAAGCGGTCGCGGAACTGGACGAGCCGGACGATCTCAACCCGTTGGCCGCCAAAGTGCGCGCCGAACGAGCATCGCTGTTGCACGCGGGGCTGGACGAAGAAGCGGCGCGGCGTCAGGCCGGTTGGCGTATTTTCGGTGCCAAGCCGGGGGCCTACGGCGCAGGCGTGCAGGGCGCGATTGACGGGCGTCTGTGGCAAAGCCGCGAGGATCTGGCCGAGGTTTATTTGAACTGGGGCGGCTACGCTTACGGCGGTTCCGACGAAGGCACTGCCGCCCGCGATCAGTTCGCCCAACGGCTCGGCCAGGTTCAAGCGGTGCTGCAAAACCAGGACAACCGCGAACACGATTTGCTCGATTCCAACGATTACTACCAGTTCCAGGGCGGCATGCTCGCGGCGGTCGAAAGCCTTAGCGGCGCCGCGGCGGCCAGCTATCATGGCGATCACAGTCAACCGGACCTGCCGAAAATCCGCACCTTGAAGGAAGAGCTGAACCGGGTGATCCGTTCCCGGGCGGCGAACCCGAAGTGGCTCGACGGCGTCAGGCGTCACGGCTACAAAGGTGCGTTTGAGATGGCGGCGACGGTCGATAACCTGTTCGCTTTCGATGCGACCACGCAATTGATCGACGATCACCAGTACGCGTTGTTGGCCGATGCGTATCTGCTTGATCCGGCAACCCGTGATTTTGTTCGCGAACACAACCCTCATGCCTTGCGCGACATGACCGAGCGGATGCTCGAAGCGCAGCAACGCGGGATGTGGAAGGAGCCCGGCGACTACCGTGAGGCACTGGAAAACCTGCTGCTGGATATAGAAGAAGATGGCTGACGCATAGACGCGGATAAACGCAACCCTGTGGCGAGGGAGCTTGCTCGCGCTGGGACGCGAAGCGGCCCCGGTTTTTTGCAGTCACATCAAAAAGACTGTATTGCGACTGCTGCGCAGCCGAGCGGGAGCAAGCTCCCTCGCCACAGACATTGAGTGTGTTCTTGAGATTGTTTTTCGCTCCCCGACCATGACCGAGTAATGAAAATGACCGACACCCCGCATTTCCCACTCTCCGCCGTGGTCGGCGCCGACGATTTGAAGCTCGCGCTGTGCCTCACCGCCATCGACCCGAAAATCGGCGGCGTGCTGATTGAAGGCCCGCGTGGGATGGCCAAATCGACCCTGGCCCGTGGCCTCGCAGACCTGCTGGCCAGCGGTCAGTTTGTCACCTTGCCCCTGGGCGCGACCGAAGAACGGCTGGTGGGCACGCTCGACCTCGACGCCGCGTTGAGCGAAGGTCGCGCACAGTTTTCTCCCGGTGTTCTGGCCAAGGCTGACGGCGGCGTGCTCTATGTCGACGAGGTCAATCTGTTGCCCGATCACCTTGTTGATCTGCTGCTCGATGTGGCGGCCAGCGGCACCAACCTGATCGAGCGCGATGGCATCTCCCATCGGCATTCGGCGAAGTTTGTGCTGATCGGCACCATGAATCCGGAAGAGGGCGAATTGCGTCCGCAGTTGCTCGACCGCTTCGGATTGAACGTGGCGCTCGCCGGTCACACCGCACCGACCGAGCGGGGGCAGATCATCCGGCGGCGTCTGGATTTCGACAGCGATCCCCAAGGTTTCTGCGCCGCATGGGAAGTCCAGCAAGCGACGCTGCGTGAACGTTGCCAAGCGGCACGCAGCGCATTAGCGAATATTCCCCTCGACGATGCCGCGTTGGGACAGATCACCGAACGCTGCTTTGCCGCGGGGGTCGATGGCTTGCGCGCTGATCTGGTTTGGCTGCGCGCCGCTCGCGCCCATACGGCCTGGCGCGGAGCAGACGCGATCACCGAGGACGATATCGATGCGGTCGCCGAGTTCGCCTTGCGCCATCGTCGTCGCGAGCATTCAGCGCCTGCACCACAAAACGCTCATACCCCACAGTCGTCCGCGCCAGACACCAACACGAACGAAGGGCAGGGCCAATGGGGTGAAATGCCCGCTCAATCATTACCGGTCGGCCCCCGGCGTGAAGTGCCGAGCTGGCCAAAAAAGCCTTAGGCATTCGCCCTCGTTCTGACGCGGGGGCGAATGCCAGACCTCGCGCCGGACGGCTGGACCATGGCAAACAAGGCAAGCGTCACGCCGCTCTAAGTGGCTCGGTCAATTGGCCGGGTACTTTGCTCAACGGCCGGCCACGTCAGCGCGATGAGCTGTTGTTCCATCTGCGTACCCGTTCACCCCATGAGCTGTGGCTGGTGATTGTCGACGCCTCGGCCTCGACCCGTCGCCATCAGGCATTGAGTGACGCCAAAGGTTTGCTGGCGCAATTGCTCGATGACGCCTATCGCCAACGTGCGCGCCTGGCACTGCTGACCGCCAGCGGTGCCACGCCAAAGTGGCAGGTGCAGGGTTTGAAAGCATCGACGAGTTTGCGCGGTTGGCTTGATGGGTTGGGTGCGGGTGGCGGGACGCCGTTATTGGCCGCGTTGGGTGAGGCGGGGCACTGGCTGGCAGCGCGGCAGAAGCGCTTTCCGGCGGAACAGCAACGGTTGTTGCTGGTGACGGATGGGCGATTGAAGGACTGGCCGATTCTGTCGGAGCTGGCGTGTCCGGGGTTGTTGATTGATATCGAGCGTGGGCCAATTCGGCTGGGGCGCAGCAAGGTGTTGGCGGCGCAGTTGCAGGCTGAATACCGGCATATCGATGAGCTGCTTCAGGGCTGAGTTGGAGGTTGCCTGCACTGGCCTCATCGCGAGCAAGCTTGCTCCTACAGGTTTAGTGCCGTGCGAATAATTTGTGTTCGACGCAAAACCTGTAGGAGCTGGCTTGCCAGCGATGGCGGTCTGTCAGTCAACATCGATGTTGGATGGTCTGGCCTCATCGCGAGCAAGCTTGCTCCTACAGGTTGGGTGCCGTGCGAATAATTTGTGTTCGACGCAAAAACTGTAGGAGCTGGCTTGCCAGCGATGGCGGTCTGTCAGTCAACATTGATGTTGGATGTACCGGCCTCATCGCGAGCAAGCTTGCTCCTACAGGTTTAGTGCCGTGCGAATAATTTGTGTTCGACGCAAAAACTGTAGGAGCTGGCTTGCCAGCGATGGCGGTCTGTCAGTCAACATCGATGTTGGATG
>NZ_FYDY01000017.1:0-117092 GCF_900187435.1 Pseudomonas sp. Irchel s3b5 | reverse complement strand
CACGCACTTGAACGGTTACCGCAAGCCGCCGCAGCAGAAGACTTCGAAGCCTTGCTGCCGTGGAACTGCACACCGCAAATACCAAGATAGCTATACACCCCACCTTTAAAATGTGGGGTTCATGGATTGCATACGAACTTTGTTTGATGAGAGATATATACAATATTGCAAGTATACGCGGTCTGCTATTTGTGTTTGATATCGAAAATGCAGACGATGACGCGAGAGAGGCGCTAATTGCGTCTAAGAATGTGAATGATGAGAAAGAACTCTCTGATTTGTTCGATTTGTTGCTGAAGCCAGAGTTTTTTGCCTGTGAACAGAAGGGTAGGGAAACGTTAATTAATACGGTTGCGTACTTTTTGAATAAAAATGACGATTTTGATCGGGTGTTTGAGCGAATGACTACCTACTTTGATGATGAAGTTGTGGATCAGGTGAAATTTATGAAGGTATTGCTGGTGTGTTTGCAGCGTTATCAAAAAGAAAGGTGATTGATCTTTCTTAAAGTGAGACTTTTATTTAGTGTTGTTTCGCTTTCTAGCCTTGAGAAGAAATGATGTTGCGAGATTCATTTGTAGATGAAAATTTCGAGCCGGACTTGATGTGGTTCGTTGGCGTATTCAATGTCTATGATCGCTAGGAAACTCGCCGTATGGAGCTTGAAGTCTATGATTTCGTCGAAAATCAAAGAATGTAAAAATGAAATTGGTGCGAGTGAAGGAAAGTTAAATCGCTGGATTCGAATTGAGTTAAGTACTGGAACGATCCACGGACACCCGATTTCAGATAGCGAATTTAGGAGGCTAAAAAAATGATTGATCTATCGTTCGTTAATGGAACGATTTCTCATGACGGTCTGTCTTTATTGCTAGATGGGGATTTATCTGCTCAACTCCTTGATCTGAAGGAGGATATGTTGCAGGTGGAGTACTCTTCATCATTTTTGCTTGATGTTGGTTGGTATCCTTCATTCGATCTTGATGGCCGTTCTCAAATTAGGGTCGTAAAGGATTATGACTGGAGTGATCTACTATTTTTTTTCGGAAGTGACCACAGTTTCTTTGCTAAAAAGGGAAATGGTTAGCGCGCAAATGTAATCGAAAGAGCTTCTAAGGAATGTGAGAAAAAGTAGAGTAAAAATAGAAAGGTGGCGTGATTGTATAGAAAATACTTCTGTGCGCGTTCTTCTGCCGAAAAAGAATGAAAGTGAGGATAGATAATATTGTTCGGATCGGCGAAGAGGTCCTTGTGATGCTTTCAACCGATTTCGGCAAAGCTTCTGCCGTTTGGTGCGGTGCACCACCAACAATAGGCGCTAGTCACGATGTTGAGCTAGAAATCGAGCAAAGCGTTGTTTGGGGGATGAGTGCGAGACCTGCATCAAATGATGGCTTCTCGATTGATATCGTGGATGGATTTATAAAATTAACGGGGAATATCGTCTCAGTCGATACCGAAGGAATGATGGTTTTTGACGTGGGTGGATCAGTTTTTTTTGTCGAGATAATAGGCTTTGCTGGAGCTATTCCGATGGTTGTTGATTTATATGTTGAGAAATTAGTTTTGTTTCCAACTGGTGTATGAGCGGAGGCTTTTGACGGATGTACGAAATTTCCGGGCAAGGTCTTCGGAAAACTCCTTCAAAACGTAGCGGTTTCCATGAACTGGTGCAGAGCAGACCTCATCGATAGTCTTTTGCATGTCACTGCAAATTGAGTGGCAGGGCGTGGAATCTGTGCCATTCCGTTGCGTGACGGCTGTGACATGCTGAATGTGATCGGGCAGAGGTTGCAGGTGGGGTCTGCGGGTTCTTAAGTATTTACGTCAATTGAACGGGCCTCATCGCGGGCAAGCCACGCTCACCACAGGTCTTGAGTCGATCACAGAATGTGTGATCAAAACCGAGCCTGTGGGAGCGTGGCTTGCCCGCGATGGCGTCGGCGCCGTCAGCGATGGCCTGCCAGCAATGTCGCTTCGTGTCCGGGCACCGCCAAGCTATCCATCACATGCACGCTATACCCCTGCACATTTTTCGCATGATGCTTGGCCTGTGACGCCAACTCCGCCAACTGACTCGCATCAAGTCGTTGACAAGCCTGCGGATGCAAATGCACCACGCCGAT
Organism: Pseudomonas sp. Irchel s3b5; assembly: GCF_900187435.1. NCBI lineage: Bacteria > Pseudomonadati > Pseudomonadota > Gammaproteobacteria > Pseudomonadales > Pseudomonadaceae > Pseudomonas > Pseudomonas sp. Irchel s3b5. Next base: position 114,966 of record NZ_FYDY01000017.1, on the reverse strand, counting down.
CGACAGCGATAGCAACGCAAATTCCTGGCGCTGGCCCTGGCGGTTCGGGGCGATGAAGCAACCGGCTTCCAGATGTTCGCTGCGGTAGAAGCGCCGGCATTGGCTCTGGAAGTCGTCGAGCAGTTGGTTCAAGCGTTTGCGCCAGTCTTCCGGGCCGAGCACGAGCAGGAAGTCGTCACCGCCGATATGGCCGACGAAGTCCCGGGACGGGTCGATGCGGTCGTTCAGGCATTGCGCCAGGCACAGCAGGACTTCGTCGCCGCGACCGTAGCCGTAGATGTCGTTAAAGGGTTTGAAGCTGTCGATGTCGACGTAGCAAATCACTGATTCCCGTTGCTGTTGCAACAGCCGCGTCAGGCATTGCTGGATCGGCACGTTGCCCGGCAGGAGGGTCAGCGGGTTGGCGTAGCGGGCCTGCTGGATTTTCAGTTCGGTAATCAATTTGAGTACATCAATCACTCGGCCGAGTCCCAGATAGCCACCGTTGAGGGTGATGATGAAATCCTCTTCGATGCGCTGGCGGGCGCGGCTGGTGATCAGGCGGCTGACTTGTTGCAGCGACTGGTTCAGCTCTACGGCGAGAAAGTCATCGTTCATCAGGCGGCTGATCGGCTTGCGGGCGAACAGGTCGGTGGCAAAGGGCTTGAGCAGGGCGTCCGAGAGCGAATGGCGGTGGACGATGCCGCACGGCTGGCCGAGCTCATCGAGTACCGCCAGCGAGTTCAGGTTGGATTGACGGCGAAAGGCTTCGAGCACGGTGGCGGTCGGGGTGTCGCGGTCGACGGCGGGTTGATCGTTCAGCAGGGCGCTGAGGTCGCTGCCTTCGTCGTTCAGCGCAACGGCGAAGCTGTCTTGTCGGGGCATCATGGCTCGGGCATCGCGTGGCGGATGTTCCTGTGGCCGGCAGAGCAAATACCCCTGAACCAGATCCACGCCCATCTCGGTCAACACTGCGAGCTCTTCGGGCAATTCGATGCCCTCGGCAATCACCTGTGCCCGCGATGCCCTGGCGATTTGCAGGATCGAACCGACGAATTCCCGTTTGAGTGCGTCCTGGTGAATGCCGTCGATGAAGTGCCGATCGATTTTCACATAGTCCGGCCGCAACTCGGACCACAAGCGCAGACTCGAATAGCCCGCGCCCAGATCATCCAGGGCGATGGAAAATCCCATCGCCCGGTAGTGATGCAGCGCAGTTTGCAGCAACTGGAAATCGTCGGTCGGTGTCTGTTCGGTCAGCTCGATCACGACCTGGCTTGGCGGGATACCGAAGTCTTGCAGAAGCTGCAGGGTTCGCCCCGGTTGGTGGGCCGCTTCGAGCAGGGATTCGGGGGATACGTTGAGGAACAGCTTGCCCGGAAGTTGCTGCTCATTGAACCGTCGGCACGCGCTCTCGCGACAGGCGATTTCCAGCTCGCTCAGGCGCCCGGCCTGTCGGGCGACGGCGAACAACGCGAGCGGGGAGTGCAGTGGGCTGTTGGACGGACCGCGATTGAGGGCTTCGTAGCCGAGAATTCGGCGTTCAGAGAGGCTGATGATCGGTTGGAACAGGCTGTGCAATCCGCCGTGAGTCAGGATTGAGCTCAAGGCACTCAGCTGTTCGGTGGTAGTCATGGCAATCTCTGGCGACAAAAAAAGGACTGGGCGTACCCTTGATTTCAAGAGCACGCCCAGTCCCGTATTTCACGACAGAATGATGACTATTTGATGACGCTCCGGGGAGCGTCAACATTAAATTGCCATTAGTGTTTCGCCACCGCCGTATTGAGTTTCAGGTAGTCCAACAGAATCCGCCCGGTTTCGCTCAGGTAGGCATCATCTTCCGGCTTGGTCTTGTCATCCTCGGCCGCGAGAGCGTCCTCGTCTTCTTTCTTCAGCTCTTTGAGCGGTTCTTCGCCCTTGGCCTTGCGACGGATGTTTTCCATGGCCAGTTGCTTGGCTTCGATGTCCGCGTGCTGGGCACGACGTTCGGCTTCATTGAGGCTGACGGTTTTCTCGGACATCAGCTTCTGCGCCAGTGCCAGTTTGTCGCGGATGAACACGAACTCCGCGTCCTTGGCTGTACGTACGTCATGCTCGGATTTGAGCTGCAAAAGGTACGGTTTGAACGGATCGGCCGCTGGCTTGATGGCTGCGCGGATGGTGTCCCACGGCATGGCTTCCGGCAGGGCACTTTCACCGATTTCCTTGGTGTCGATAATCGACGGGTAGTCGATGTCCGGCAGGACGCCCTGATGCTGGGTGCTCTGGCCGGAAACCCGGTAGAACTTGGCCAGCGTCAGCTTCAGTTCGCCATGGTTCAGCGGCTGAATGGTCTGCACGGTGCCTTTGCCGAAGGTCTGGCCGCCGATGATCAAAGCGCGGTGATAGTCCTGCATGGCGCCGGCGAAAATCTCCGAAGCCGATGCGGACAAGCGGTTGACCAGCAACGCCATCGGGCCTTTGTAGAACGCACCCGGGTTTTCATCTTCCAGTACGTCGACGCGGCCATCGGCGTTACGCACGAGCACGGTCGGCCCTTTGTCGATGAACAGGCTCGTCAGCTCGGTGGCCTCTTGCAAGGAACCGCCACCGTTGTTGCGCAGGTCGATGACGACGCCGTCGACTTTGTCTTTCTGCAACTCGGTCAGCAGCTTCTTGACGTCGCGAGTGGTGCTCTTGTAATCCGGATCGCCAGCGCGGAAGGCCTTGAAGTCCAGGTAGAAGGCCGGAATCTCGATGACCCCGAGCTTGTAGTCCTTGCCGTCCTGTTTCAGGTTCAGCACCGACTTCTTCACAGCCTGGTCTTCAAGCTTCACCGCTTCGCGGGTGATCGGCACGATCTTGGACGTCTGGTCGTTCGGCGCATTGCTGGCCGGGATGACTTCCAGACGGACCACGGTGCCTTTCGGGCCACGGATCAGCTTGACCACTTCGTCCAGACGCCAGCCGACCACATCGACCATCTCTTTGTTGCCCTGGGCAACGCCGATGATCTTGTCGGCCGGTGCAACCTGCTTGGTCTTGTCGGCCGGACCTGCCGGCACCAGGCGCACGACTTTCACCTGGTCGTTATCGCTCTGCAACACGGCGCCGATGCCCTCCAGGGACAGGCTCATGTTGATGTCGAAGTTTTCCGCGTTATCCGGCGACAGATAGTTGGTGTGCGGGTCGTAGGACATGGCGAAGGTGTTGATGTACGCCTGGAAGATGTCTTCCGCGCGGGTCTGGTCCAGGCGCGCCAACTGATTCTTGTAGCGCTTGGTCAGGGTTTCCTGGATCTGCTTGGAGTCTTTGCCGGCGATCTTCATGCGCAGGACTTCGTCCTTGACGCGTTTGCGCCACAGGTCATCGAGTTCTGCGGTGGACTTGAGCCACGAAGCGTCCTTGCGGTCGATCAGCAAGGTTTCCTTGGCGGTGAAGTCGATCTTGTCGACGCCTTTGTTCAGCTCGGCAAGGGCGAAGTCCAGACGCGCTTTGACGCGGTCCAGATAGCGCTTGTAGATGGTGAAGCCGGCGTTGAGGTCGCCACTTTTGAGGAAGTCGTCGAACTGCGTCTTCCACTTATCGAATTCGGCAATGTCGCTGGCCATGAAGTAGCTGCGCGACGGATCCAGCAGCTTGAGGTAGCTGTCGTAGATGATCACCGAGCGCGCATCATCGAGTGGCGGCTTGCTGTAGTGGTGGCGCTTGAGCAACTCCACGACGTTCAGGCTGGCGATCACTTCGTCACGATCGGGTTGAAGCTTGTCCCAGCTATTGGCTGCGAATGTATTGCTCGACAACGGCAGCAAGCCGATGCCAATGAATAGGGCGAGTGCGGTGCTGGGGAACAAATGCTTCATGCTGATTCGACGCGGGGACAATTGATAACGCATATTAGGCCGTCTTTGAAGTCGCCGGTTCTTTGGGAGCCGGTCGCATAATGCAAAAAGCCCGGCGCTACAGCTTCGGGCTCAGTCCAGACTCACTATGGAGGCACTGTGAAAGCATTGCAAGGCGTTGACGGTCAAGTGGTGTGGGTTGAAGAGCCGAGTCCTACGTGCGATGTAGGGCAAGTTCGCATCCGAGTGTCGGCAGCGGGTCTCAATCGCGCCGATTTGTTGCAGAAAGCGGGCCTATATCCGCCGCCGCCAGGGGCTAGCCAAGTGCTCGGCCTAGAGTGTTCCGGTGTGATCAGTGAAGTCGGCCCAGGCTCCTCGTGGAAGGTGGGCGATCGGGTTTGTGCCTTGCTGGCCGGGGGCGGGATGGCCGAAGAGGTGGTTGTCGACGGACGGCATGTACTGCCGGTTCCCGATGGGCTGTCGTTAGTTGAGGCCGCCGCATTGCCCGAGGTTTATGCAACAGTCTGGCTGAATTTGTTTCAATTGGCTGCGCTCAAACCGGGTCAGAAAGTTCTCCTGCATGCCGGGGCAAGTGGAATCGGTTCAGCTGCCATTCAGCTGTGCAAGGCGTTTGGTAACCCGTGCTGGGTCAGCGTCGGGTCCGCTGAGCGTCTGGCGTATTGCGAAGCGCTGGGGGCGCAGGGCGGTGTGGTGCGTAACGGCGACCTGGAGAGCCTGAGGGATCTGGGCCCCTTCGATGTGATTCTCGACCCGGTGGGTGGTAATTACGCGGCGTTGAACCTCAAGCTGCTGGCCCAGGACGGGCGTTGGGTGCTGATTGGATTGATGGGCGGGCGTGAGGCCAAACTCGATCTGGCCCAGGTGCTGGCCAAACGTGTGCAGTTGCTGGGCTCAACCCTGCGCAGTCGTGATGATCAGTTCAAGGCAGATCTGTTCAGTGATTTGAGCCAGCATGTCTGGCCGCTGTTTGCCGAAGGGCGATTGAGTCCGCAGTTGGCCAAGACTTTTGCGATCAAGGATGCAGAGGCCGCGTTTGCCGAGCTGGCGAGTAACAACGTGGCGGGGAAAGTGGTGTTGGTGATTGATGAAAGCCTGAGCTGACAACACCGGACCTGTAGGAGCGCGGCTTGCCCGCGAAGGCGTCGTGTCAGTCAATGGATCGTTGAATGACACACCGCATTCGCTGGCAAGCCAGCTCCTACAGGGTTCAGGTTACTTCCAGTGATGGATCGGCCAGCCAGCTTTTTCGGCGTGCTCAAGCAACACCGGATCCGGGTTGACCACGTGCGGGTAATCCACCTTCAGCAACAGCGGCAGATCATTGCGTGAGTCGGAATAGAAACTCGCGCCTTCGAGGTTTTCCTCTTCTGCATCCAGCCACGCCAGCAAGCGGGTGATCTTGCCTTCGCGGTAGGTCAGGGTGCCAACGGTATGGCCGCTGTAAACGCCATGAGCCACTTCCAGTTCGATGCCGAGAATCTCGTCGATGCCCAGGCGCTCGGCGATGGGGCCGACCAGGTGGGTACCCGAAGCGGAGATCACCAAAATCCGGTCGCCAGCCTTGCGGTGCGCGGCGATGGTTTTGGTCGCGTCGCTGAAAATGATCGGCTCGATGTAGTCCTCCACCCACGGACCCACCAAGTGCGCGACCTCCTCAGGCGTACGACCAATCAACGGTTCCAGGCTGAAGGCCATGTAGTCCTCCATGGCCAGATGGCCCCTGCCGTAGGCATCCATCAATTCCTTGTCGCGACGCAGGAACGATTCGCCATCGACCCAGCCGAGGCGGACCATTTGCTCGCTCCACAGTGAGGCGCAGTCGCCGTGGATCAGGGTTTCGTCCAGATCAAAAATTGCCAGGGCCATCAGTGCGGTTCTCTCTTCAGCGTCAGCAAAGTCATCAGGCTACCTCACACAGGGCGGTCGGATCGATGGAAAGCGCCAGCCGCTGACCATCGGGATGCAGGTCGGCCGCCGAGCGGTTCAGCACATCCACGACCAGTTCCACGCCCCGGGCTTCGACCCGGTAGCGAATCACGTTGCCCAGCAAGCTGTGGCTTCGCACTTGCGCGTCCAGTTCGCCGTTGAGGCTCAACTCGATGGCCTCCGGGCGAATGGCGATGCGCTTGCTGATCGGTCGCTGCAACAGTTTCGAGGCACTGTCGGCATCCAGCAGGTTGTAGTTGCCGATGAAGCCGGCGGCGAACACATCCACGGGGGCGGTGTAGAGGGTTTCGGCGTCACCGCTTTGTACGATTTTTCCCTGATTCATCAGGAAAATCCGGTCAGACATGGTCAGGGCTTCTTCCTGATCGTGTGTGACGAAAATCGTGGTCAGGCCCAGTTCGCGCTGAATCTGACGGATCTGTTCGCGCAGGTGCTTGCGAATCCGCGCGTCCAGGGCCGACAGCGGCTCATCCAGCAGTAACAGGCGTGGCCGGGTCACCAGGGAGCGGGCGAGGGCGACGCGCTGGCACTGACCGCCCGAGAGCTGATGCGGGTAGCGCGCGGCAAAGTCATTGAGCTCCACCAGCTTCAGCACTTCGGCGACGCGTTTCTGGCTGTCATCGGCATTGACCTTTTGCATGCGCAGGCCGAACGCGACGTTCTGTTCCACCGTCATGTTGGGAAACAGCGCATAGCTCTGGAAGACCATGCCGATCCCGCGTTTCTGCGGGCTCACGGGCACGAGATCGACGCCATCGAGCAGGATCTTGCCGCCATCTACCGACGTCAGGCCGGCGATACAGCGCAGCAGGGTGGATTTACCGCAGCCGGACGGGCCGAGCAGGGTGACGAACTCGCCTTTCTGGATTTCGCAATTGATGTCGCTGAACACCGTGGTGCCCGCGAAGCTTTTCTGAAGATGTTGGACGCTGACATAGCTCATTCGCTTTTGTCCCTGTTCAAGATATTGGCGATCCAGGTCAGAACCAGCACAAAGAAGAAGTAGGAAATCACCAGCGCACTGGTGAAATGACCGCTGCTGTTGCGCATGTTGTTGAGGTAGACCTGCAGGGTTTCGTAGCGGGTGCCGACGAGGATGTTGGCGAACACGAATTCACCGAACAGGAACGAGAACGACAGCAGCAACGCGACCATCAGGCCCTTGCGCAAATTCGGCAACACCACCAGGAAAGCCGCTTGAAAGGTGCTGGCACCGAGCAATTGGGCGGCGTCCATCAGGTCACGCAGGTTGATCGCTTGCAGGTTGTTGGTGATCGCCCGGTACATGAACGGCAGCGCTACGGTGAAGTAGCAACCGATCAGGATCCACGGCGTTCCGACCATGGCGAACGGCCCTGAACCATAGAGCTGCAACAGCCCCACCGACGACACCACCGGCGGCACGGCGAAGGGCAGCAGAATGAGGATGTTCATCAGCGCGTCGAGTTTCGGGAAGTGGTAATGCACCACGAACAGCAGCGGCAAAATCAGCACCACCGACAGCACCAGCGAGCCGACGCAGACCAGCAACGACTGCCCGAAGGCATTTAGAAAACGCGGATCGCTCCACAGCTGGATGTACCACTTGAAGGTGAAACCGCTGGGCAGGACGGTCGCCGACCAACTGCTGGAGATCGAGTAGATCAACGTCCCGAGCAGTGGCAACAGCAGGATCGCAAACAGTACATACACCACGACGCGGTGGTAGACGCCGACAGGCCCCAGTTCAGCGCGAGACATTGTAGCTCCTCTTCAACAACAGTTGATGCACGATGGTCACCAGGGTCATCAACGCCACCAGTACCACCGCCAGGGCGCTGGCCAGGTTCGGATCCAGGGAAATATCACCCGAGACCATCGCCGCGATACGGATCGGCAGCACGTTGAAGTTGCCGGTGGTCAGGGCGTACACCGTGGCGTAGGCGCCGAGGGCGTTGGCCAGCAGGATCACGAAGGTGCCGAGCAACGCCGGGGTCAGCACCGGCAACCCGATGTGCCGCCAGAACTGCCAGCCGCTGGCACCGAGCAGCGCGGCGGATTCGCGCCAGTCTTCACGCAGGGCATCGAAGGCTGGATAGAGCAACAGCACACCGAGGGGGATCTGGAAGTAGGTGTAGAGAATGATCAGCCCGGTTTTCGAATACAGGTTGAAATCCTGAATGATCCCGGCCTGTTTGAGCATGATGGTGAAGCTGCCGTTGAAGCCGAGCAGAATGATGAACGCGAAAGCCAGGGGCACGCCGGCGAAGTTGCTGGTCATGTTGGCGAAGGCGTTGACGAAGTTGCGCAGCTTCGAATCGACCCGGCGCAGGGAATACGCGCCGAGTACGGCAATGATGATGCCGAACACGCTGGACCAGAAACTGATCTCAAGGCTGTACTGGATCGCTTGCAGGTAAAACTTCGAGCTGAAGATCTTGGTGAAGTTGCCCAGGCCCCAGCCGAACTCTTCCGATTGCAGGCTGTTGATCATCACCCAGATCAACGGGGCAATTTCGAACACGATGAAGAACAGTGCGAAAGGTACCAGGCACAGGGCTGCCAACCATTTGCTGCGGATCATGGGACTCACTTCAACAGCTCCCGGCAGGCCGGTTTGTCGTGGGGCACGCCCAGCAACTCGCAGACGGTGCCGCAGATGTCGGTCTGTTTCGGAGCAGCCCCGGCATCGAAACTGAAGGCGTCACCGAGGACGAACAGCGGCACTTCACGTTCCTCCGGGAGCAAGCCGTTGTGTGACCGGTCGTTGTTCATGCCGTGGTCGGCGGTCACCAAGACCTGATAACCGGCGTCAAGCCAGCCTTGCAGGTAGTCAGCCAGGATAATGTCGGCCGAACGGGCACTGTTGCGGTACTGCGGGGTGTCGAGACCGTGCTTGTGCCCGGCGTCGTCGATGTTCATCGGGTGGATCAGCAAGAAGTTCGGTACATGGCGCAGGCGCAGGTTTTCGGCGTCGGCGAACAGGTGGGAATCCGGGTAGTGATCGTTCCAGTAGAAATGCCCGTGCTGGATCGGCAGTGTCGGGTCGTCGGTGTGACGATCGCGAGCGGCCACGAAGGGCGACCGGTTATACAGCTCGCTGACCCAGTGATAGGCCGCCGCCGCAGTCGTCAGACCGGCCTCGGTGGCGTAGTGATAGATGCTGCGCTGATTGGACAGACGCGAGACCTGGTTGTGGACGATGCCGCTGTCGATCGGCGTGACGCCGGTGAGGATGCATTCGTACAGCGGTCGCGACAGGGCCGGCAGTTCGCATTGCAGTTTGTAGAGCGCTGCGCGTCCTGCGCCGACGTAGGCCTGCAGGTGTCCCATGGCGTGGCGGGCGACCTCGTAGTTGAGGCCGTCGAGCACGACAAGGATGACGTTGTGCTTCATGGGGAATGGGACTCCGCAAAACGTGAAAAATCGTCAAGCCTGTAGGAGCCGGCTTGCTGGCGAATGCATCGCCGCGGTGATCAAACAGACCGCAGTGTCTGGATCGCCAGCAAGCCGGCTCCTACAGATGCAGCATTACTGCATGTTGATAATGACTTCTTCCTGCCACTTCTGAGGAAGGGCCTTGGAGGTCTTTTCCCATGCGTCTGCGTCTTTGATCGGCGTCACGTTTTTGTACTGCTCGTTCGGCAGCAGCTTGGACTTCACTTCGTCCGGCAGCGTGACGTGGTCGGCCCGAATCGGACGGGCATTGCCTTTGGCCAGGTTGATCTGGCCGGCGTCGCTGAAGATGTATTCGCGGGTCAGCTTGGCGGCGTTCGGGTTTTTTGCGTATTTGTTGATGATGGTGGTGTAGCCGGAAATGACCGAACCATCGGACGGGATCAGCACCATATAGTCATCAGGATTGGCCATCTTGGCCTTGTAGCTCAAGCCGTTGAAGTCCCAGACCACGCCGACTTCGATTTCGCCTTTTTCCATGGTGGCGATGGTCGGGTTGGCCATCGACAGGCGACCTTGCTTGGCGATGTCAGCGAACATCAGCAGGGCGGGCTGGACATTCTTCTCGTCACCGCCGTTGGCCAGCGCCGCGGCCAGAACACCGTTGGCCGCTTGTGCGGAGGTGCTCACGTCACCGATGGATACTTTGTATTTGCCGGTCTTGATATCGGCCCATTTGGTCGGCGCTTCGGAACCGTGCAGCAACTTCTTGTTGATGATGAACGCGATGCTGCCGGTATAGGCCAGTGCCCAGTTACCGTCCTTGTCCTTGGCCCAGGCCGGAATCTGATCCCATGTCGAAGGCTTGTAGGGCTGGACCACGCCTTGCTTGACCGCGATCGGGCCAAACGCTGCACCCACGTCACCGATGTCGGCGCTGGCGTTGTCTTTTTCGGCGGCGAACTTGGCGATTTCCTGGGCCGAGCTCATGTCGGTGTCGATGTGCTTGAGGCCGTACTTGTCGCTCAGGTCTTTCCAGGTTCCGGCCCAGTTGGCCCAGTTGTCAGGCATGCCGATGCTGTTGACGGCGCCTTCCGCTTTCGCAGCGGCTTCCAGGGTTTTGAGGTCATCTGCCGCCATGGCGGCGGTGCACATTGCGATGGTCGAGCCTAACAGTGATGCCAGGAAAAGCTTTTTCATTCCGAAGCTCCTTGGGTCGTGTTCAACGCTGTGATTGCGGTTTGTGTTGGTCTAGGTCAGCAATACCTGAGCCAATCTAAGGGGGCTGGATGACACTTTGATGTCGCTCTTCACCCGGCAGGCGTCTTTGACGTCCGGTATCACTGGGGGCCAGGTAAGCGTAGACCATGGCCAAGGCCCCGGAGTACAAGGGACTTGGCCGATGTCTTGCAGACCGTTAACGCGACCGTTCAGCGGCTTTGTCATCTATCGGTCATCTGCACTGCCTACGCTTGCACGCTATTGATTGAACCCGTTTGCAGTGCGGTTCTGCCCCGAAACAGTGCTGGTCTAGTCCAGGAAGGTAACGTTGATGCGCGATGAGGCAACAAAAGCGGTGACAGCCATCGGCCAGGTGCTTCAGGAACAGCTCGTCCATGGTTTGCTGACGCCCGGCAGCAAGTTGCCGGCTGAGCGCAAACTCAGTGAGTTGTTCGGCACCACGCGCATTACCGTGCGCGAAGCGTTGTTGCAGTTGGAATCGCAAGGGCAGATTTATCGCGAAGAGCGCCGCGGCTGGTTCGTGTCGCCACCGCGCCTGGCGTACAACCTGATGCAACGCAGCCACTTTCACGCGATGGTCAGTGCGCAAGGGCGGGAGCCGTCTACGGAGGTGATTTCGGCACGCTTGCAGCCAGCGTCGGCGGCAGTCTGTGCCTGGCTGCAATTGCCGGCGCTGTCGAGCGTGATCCAGATCTGCCGTTCACGGCGAATTGACGGCAGACTGGTGCTGTATGTGGAGCACTACCTCAATCCGCAGTACTTTCCGGGGATTCTCGATTTCGACTTGAATCAGTCGATTACCGAACTGTATGCGCGGCACTACGATCTGCATTACGGCCGGGTGCGGTTTGAAATTGTGCCGACGGCGTTGTCGGTGGACGCGGCGGCGGCATTGAAAGTATCGGTCGGTAGCCCGGGATTACAGATTGCCCGGGTCAACTATGACCAGCATGAACGCTTGATCGACTGCGACCTGGAGTTCTGGCGGCATGATGCGATTCATGTCGGCGTCGATGTGGTCTGACGCGGCTTTTGTAGGAGCTGGCAAGCCAGCTCCTACAGAGTTACTCGCTCTGCGAGCCGCCACCGGCAGTGATCACCTGAATACTCATTCGCGGTGTCGCCAAGTCCAGTCCGGCCTCATCCAGATGACGCTTGAGTGACAGGTTGAACGCCCGCGACACTTCCCATTGCTTGATCGGCGCGGTCTTGAACCTTGCACGAAGAATCGCGTTGCCGGACTCGAAACTTTCCACCCCCTGAAACTCCAGTGGCGACCAGATGTTGCGTCGTTGCAGCGGATCGGTGCGCATTTTCTGGCCGACGTCGCGCATCAGCTTGATCGCGTTGTCGATGTCCATGTTGGCCGGCACTGCGACGCGGAAAATCGCGTAGCCGAATTCCCGGGAGTAGTTCTTGATGCTCTTGATTTCGCTGAACGGAATGGTGTGGACGATGCCGTCGATGTCCCGCAGGCGCACGGTGCGGATGGTCAGGCCCTCGACCGTGCCGAGATGGCCGCCGACATCCACGTAATCGTCGATGGCCAGGGAGTCTTCGATGATGATGAACAGCCCGGTGATCAGGTCAGCCACCAGCGACTGCGCACCAAAACCGATGGCCAGGCCGATCACACCGGCACCGGCCAGCAGTGGGGTGACGTTCATGCCCATGTTCGCCAGGGCGACGATCAGCGCGACGATGAAAATTGCCACGAACAGCACATTGCGGATCAGCGGCATCATCGTCTGGGCGCGGGCATTGGCCAGGCCTTTGCGCGAGCGGGTAAGGGCGTGATGCACGGCGGTGTCGCTGAGAATCCAGATCAGCCAGGCAAACAGCAGTGTTCCGGCAAGGCTGAACAACTTGATGCTGACCTCATGGCCGTCGCCTTCAGTGAAGCGGATCAACGACAGCCCCCAGACCCGCAGGCCGAGTTCGATGAAAGCCAGCCAGACCAGCAAGTGGGCGATGGTGTAGAAAAAGTTTTTCAGGCGTTCGGAATAAAACGCATGGCGTTTGATACTGCGCTGCGGTTTGAGGCCATGACGGCGGACGAGTCCGTTGATGACCATGCACAACACCAGCAGCACGGTGCAGATCAGCGACTGACGCAGTGCGGTGCTGGTGTCGCCGGCCGAGATAAACGTGGCAAACAGCGAAATGCCGACCAGCACCAGCGCTGGTACGTACCAGAAGGTCCCCAGAATCGAGAGCGTGTCATTGAGTGCGCGGCGGGTCAGGCGTCGTGACAACGGCTGATTGCGGATCAAATGAGCGATGGGGCGCCGGAAACGCAAGATGAACAATCCCGTGGACAACGCCGCCAGAACGTTGGCGACGGTTGCGGCGGTGTGGGCCAGATGACTGCCGAGGCTGTTGATCAATTGCGGATCGCTCAGGGCCTCGCCAAATGCAGCGAAACTGCCGATCAGCCACAGCGGCCGGAAGGCCTGGTGACGCAAGATGTACAAGGCGCGGTGGCGGTGCGGACCATCGAGCAGGGAAAAGGCAATCACGCAGATCGCCGAGAAACAGGTGCCGACCACCAGCGCATACGCCAACACCATCGCCAGGCTTTTACCCAGGGACGAGGGCAGGGCGTAACTCATGTAAACGGTGATGACTAACGCGATCAGCCATGGCCCAAGCTTGCGCAACGCAAAGCGCAGCATGTCCAGTGCCTTGGGGTGCTGCGGCAGTTCTTCGGTGAGGCCGAAGCGCATGCGTACGCGATGGCTGAGCCAGATCAATGCGGCGGCCAGCAGGCTCCAGACCATCAGGATCATGGCAAAGGCGAAGATCATCGGCAGCCATTCATTGGCCGGGAGTGCCAGCGCGGCCAGTTCCTCCTGGGCTTGATCAAGTTCGCTGGACCAGCGAGTGAGCGGGCTGTCGTCACCCGACAGTTTCTTTTCGAGACTGGCCAGGGTTCCACCAATCAAACCCAGTACGCCTTCTTCGGTGACAGGCTGGGCTTTTTTGGTGGCGTCCCGGAGTTTTTTAAGGTCCGCCAGCAACTTGGCCCGTTGCTCATCGTTCTCCAGTGATTTGATCACTTCGTCCAGGGATTGCCCCAGCGGTTCCTGTGCTTCGGGCTGGGCTTTGGTCTGGCTGCTGAGCAGGCCCGGCAAACCGACCGCGTTGGCAGGCGCCATCGGCAGCAGCATCATCAGGCAGATCAGGAAGGAGCATGGCAGGGCGAAAAGACGAGCGAACACTAGGCGGTCAACCTCGCAAGGAGCGGATCGACCGAGTGTACGAGCCCGTCTAAACCAATGCGAGCCGGGTGGGAGGATTTATTCGTTGAGTTTGGCGAGGATCTTGAAGATGACCGTGGCCAAAATCGTCAGCATGCCGATCCACATGGTGAACACGCCGATATTTTTGTCGCGAAAGTTGAAGCCGATGGCCAGCATGAGCATCCCGGCAAGAATCGGGATCAGCATGGCTTGGAACGTAGACATCGAGATCATGAAAACAGCCTTGTCGAAGGTATATTTGAAAGTCTAGGTGGCTTTTGGAAGGGCCGCCGGTTGCTACTGTAGGAGCAAGCTTGCTCGCGATGAACTCAAGGGCGCCGCGATTATTCAGGCAACCCCCGTCATCGTTCACGTCCATCGCGAGCTCGCTCGCTCCTACAGGGTATGGTTACGGCAACTCTCGGCAGGCGTAGAACGCGCTCAGCACTTTGACCAGGTGAGCCAGGTCATGGCTGCCGCACAGTTCACGGATCGAGTGCATCGCAAACGTCGGCAAGCCGATATCCACGGTGCGTACGCCCAGGTGGCTGGCAGTGATTGGGCCGATGGTCGAGCCGCAACCCATGTCGCTGCGCACCACGAAGCTCTGCACCGGCACTTCTTCAGCCATGCACAGATGGCGGAAGAAACCGGCGGTTTCGCTGTTGGTGGCGTAGCGCTGGTTACTGTTGACCTTGATCACCGGGCCGGCGTTGAGTTTCGGGCCGTGGTTGGCGTCGTGCTTGTCGGCGTAATTAGGGTGCACACCGTGGGCGTTGTCGGCCGAGACCAGCAGGGATTTCTGAATGGTGCGTACGAATTCGTCACCTTCAGGCAACAGGCGACGCAGGGTTTGTTCGAGCATCGGGCCGTCGGCACCGCAGGCCGAGCACGAGCCGACTTCTTCGTGATCGTTGCAAACCAGCACGCAGGTTTCGTCGGTATCTGCCGTGAGCAGCGCTTGCAGGCCGGCGTAGCAGGACAACAGGTTGTCGAGGCGCGCACCGGCGATGAAGTCACCGTGCAAGCCAATGACCGCGGCGCTATGGGTGTCGTAGAAACTCAGCTCGTAATCGAGCACCACGTCGGCGTTCAAACCGTGTTCGCGGGCAAGTTGATCCGTGAGCACGGCGCGGAAGTCCACGCGCTCGTCACCGGCAAATTGCGCGAGGATCGGTGGCAGCTCGGTCTGGGCATTGATCGGCCAACCCATGTTGGCTTCACGATTGAGGTGAATGGCCAGGTTCGGAATGATCGCGATGGGGGCCTTGAAATCGATCAACTGGCTCTCGACCTTGCCGTCACGGCGGAAGGTCACGCGGCCCGCCAGGGACAGGTCACGGTCGAACCACGGGGCCAACAGCGCACCGCCATACACTTCGACGCCCAGTTGCCAGAAACCCTGACGTTGCAGTTCCGGCTGTGGCTTGACCCGCAGGCAGGGACTGTCGGTGTGGGCGCCGACCAGGCGAATGCCGCCGTGCAGCGGCGAGTGACGGCCCATCTTGATCGCGACAATTGAAGAGTCGTTACGGGTGACGTAGTAGCGACCGTTGGTTTCGGTGTTCCACGGTTCGCGTTCGTCGAGGCGTTGATAGCCCGCCGCTTCGAGACGCTGAACCAGGCTGGCGGTGGCATGGAATGGGGTAGGGGAGGCCTTGAGGAAATCGATCAGGCCTTGGTTCAACTCTTCGCGCATAAGCAGCTCCAGACAGCAATGGCGCCAGTTTAACGCATTGGCCCCGCGCATTGGGCAAGTGCTTTCGCAATACCCGGGAGCCTCTGTCAGCCGATGATCAGATTGCCATTAAGGAATATTTCGCGACGTTGTTTGCGGCCAATATGTTCATGCTTGCTCGCGTGGTAGACCTCGTCGAATTTCTGCCGCGATAGGTCCGGAAACTGTCGGATGTGCTCGTCTACAAGGCGATCGTAGTTCGCTTCGGTGATGAGTTTGTAGATGTCCCGGCGATAGAAGAAACCGAGCTGGAAGCCGAGTGTTTCGCTGAAATGATGGGTTTGGTCGGCGAAGCAGTTTTCAAAGTCGATGGCTTTTAGTGGTTGCTGCGGCATTTCGCCGATCATGATGTTGCCAGCCCAGAAATCCATGTGCGTGATGTTCTTTCGGGACAGGGACTGCAACAGCTCGAAGGCGTTCTGAATGAAGGTTTCAACGTCGCCCGGGTTGCGTTTTAGCCACTGCACGCCATCCACATAACCATCGAGCAGGTGCGTGAGAATGAAGTATTCCTGGGTCAATCCCAGTCGGTTTCTGGTGTACCCATAGCCTTGCAGCGGTGGCATTTGTATGCCTCGACGCTGCGCTTCATGGGTATTGATCAGCTCCTCCAGCGGCCAGTCGAATCGCCCATTGCGCTGCGGTTTACCCAGGCTTACCCGGAGTTTGGCCTTGAATGTGTCCAGCGGCTGGACCTTTGCAAACAATGGCGTTTTGCCCGAAACCAATGGTGCGCTTGCACGAGTGAGTTTTTGGGCGCGTCGTTTTTTGATGAGTTGTTCGAGGGCCTGACGTGCTTCGATGCTCAGCTGTTCACTCAGGTGAAGGGTCGTGCTGCCGAAAACAAAGGTCACGGGGTAGTCGCATTGGAGCGCTTTACTGCTGAGCACGGGGGCGGCCTGAATGATGTCGGAGTGCCATAATTTTACTTTTGTTTACATTTTTTTGACAATATTTTAACGCTGCTTTTATGTTGTGTTTTTTTGTAACTGAAAATGAAACGCCCTTCAAAGGAAGGGCGTTTTCAGGTGGGGCTCAGGTGTCACTCAAAAAGGTGCGGGACACTCGAAGCGTAAGCGTTCGCCACTTTGCGGGTGCGTGAAGCTGAGCATGCTTGCGTGCAGGCACAGGCGTGGCCAGGCCGCCAGCGCCTGCTCATGTGCATAGAGCCCGTCACCCAGCAGCGGATGGCCGATGGAAAGCATGTGCACGCGCAACTGGTGGGAGCGGCCAGTGATCGGGGTGAGCTCGACACGGCACCAGTCGCCGCACCGCTCCAGCACACGCCAGAACGTCAGGGCATGTTTGCCGAACTCATGATCGACCACGTGGCGTGGCTTGGTGGGCGGGTCGTAGCGCAGGGGCAGATCGATACTGCCGCTGTCCAGTTCCGGTTGACCCCAGCACAGGGCGGTGTAGGCCTTTTCGGTTTCGCGGTCGTGAAATTGCCGAGACAGCTCGCGATGGGTGTCCGGGTCACGGGCCAGCAAAATGATGCCGGAGGTTTCCCAGTCCAGTCGATGGACAATTCGTGCTTCCGGGTAGCCGTTTTCCTGCAGGCGGGTAATCAGGCAGTCCTTGTTGTCATCGGCCCGGCCAGGGACCGAGAGCAACAGGGTTGGCTTGTTCACCACCAGTACGGCAGCGTCCTCATGGAGGATGTGGATGTTGGACAGCGGCATTAAAACAGCCTCGTAACAAATGCCAACGGCGGCTCGATCATTTGACGCCCTGCCTGTAGGAGCTGGCTTGCCAGCGATGGCATCAATGCGTTGTAACAGTTACAACGCGCTGCTTGCATCGCCGGCAAGCCGGCTCCTACAAAAAAGGGGCGCCCAAATGATCGAGCCGCCGTGGCTCCTGTCGGATCGACTCAGCGATCTGGCAGGGTGATATTGAGTTCCAGAATCGAGCAGCTGCCCTGGCTTTCCAGAGCGACATGCACGTCATCGGACCCGATATTGACGTACTTGCGGATTACCTCGACCAGTTCCTTCTGCAAGGCCGGCAGGTAGTCCGGGGTACTGCGTTGGCCGCGTTCGTGCGCCACGATAATCTGTAGACGCTCTTTCGCTACCGACGCGGTGCTTTGCTTTTTGTTGGCACGAAAGAAGTCAAAAAGGTTCATTGCTTAGTTGCCTCCAAACAGGCGCTCGAAGAATCCCTTCTTCTGTACATCAAGGAATCGATGATCCACGGTCTTGCCCAGCAGGCGATCTACGGTGTCGCTGTAGGCCTGGCCGGCATCGCTCTGGTCGTCGAGAATCACCGGAACGCCCTGGTTGGATGCCTTGAGCACCGCCTGGGATTCAGGGATCACGCCGAGCAGGGTCACCGAGAGGATATCCTTGACGTCTTCTACGCCGAGCATTTCGCCTTTGCTCACACGTTCCGGGTGATAACGGGTAATCAGCAGGTGTTCCTTGATCGGGTCTTCGCCGCGTTCGGCGCGACGGGACTTGCTGGCCAGCAGGCCGAGCATGCGGTCGGAATCTCGAACCGAGGACACTTCCGGGTTGGTCACGACAATCGCTTCATCGGCGAAGTACATGGCCAGGTGGGCGCCTTTCTCGATGCCGGCCGGGGAATCGCAGACCACGAACTCAAAGTCTTCCTTGAGTTGCATCAGGACTTTTTCCACGCCTTCGACGGTCAGCGCGTCTTTGTCGCGAGTCTGGCTGGCGGCCAGCACGTAGAGGTTTTCCAGGCGCTTGTCTTTGATCAGGGCCTGTTGCAGGTTGGCTTCGCCGTTGACCACGTTGACGAAGTCATACACTACGCGGCGCTCGCATCCCATGATCAGGTCAAGGTTACGCAAGCCCACGTCGAAGTCGACGATCACTGTTTTGTGGCCGCGCAGAGCGAGGCCGGTACCGATAGCGGCGCTGGTGGTGGTCTTACCCACACCACCCTTGCCGGATGTAACCACGAGAATCTTGGCCAAGGTGTTTCACCCCTAAGGAAAAAGGACTTTTTTAGCCCCTGAAAAACATCTCTTTAAAAACTACTGCAGTCGGACAGCCTTGGCTGGAATTGGGTTTTGAGCGATGCCTACCCCCGGTAAACACTGCTGTTGACCTTTTTCCTACTTCGTTTGAGCCGTTTTCGCTACGTTTTCGAGATGCTTGGAAAATGCGGCAGTATCCGTTAAAGACGAATGATGTTCAACACATCGCCCGATAGGCTGACTTGCACGCCCGAACCCCACAGCGGGTCGCGGCGCAGGTCCTCGGAAACCTTGTAATGGCCTGCAATCGAGATCAATTCAGCGCTCATTTGCTGGCAGAAAATCCTTGCCTTCTTGTCACCCTTGACACCAGCCAGCACGCGACCACGCATCGGCCCGTATACATGGATGTTGCCATCGGCGAGAAGTTCCGCCCCCGGGCTGACCGAGGAGATCACCACCAGATCGCTGCCCTGGGCATAAATCTGCTGGCCACCGCGTACTGGCGAAGTGATGATTTTCGTCGGCTTGATGGTCGGCTCGGGCGGTTTTTCCGGTTTTTTCTTCGGTTCGCCTTCGATCAGGTCCAGGGGGCGTTCCCGGGCACCGGACGGTGGCAACACCGGCAAGTCGACCGCAATGGCGGCGGCGATGTCTTCGATGCGGCTGGCGCGGATCGCCAGGGTACGCAGGCCATGCTGGCGGCAAACGCGCATCAGCCCCGGCAGATCGACGGCACCTTCACTGGCCGGGAGTTTGTCCAGGGCCAGTACCAGCGGCGCGTTGCTGAAGAAGTTGGGTGCCTGGGCGACCTTGGCGGCCAGCTGCCGATCAAGGCTTTCGAGGTCGTTACGGGCCAGTTCCAGCACCGTAATGGCCAGCATGCTGCCCTTTAACTGGAACACGGGATCTTGGTCTAGCTGTTCGGTTTGGCTCATGGTCGGCATACAACGACTTGTCACTAAAAGTGCCGAGACTTATAACGAGAACGCCCGCAGGCCGCAAGCCGGGTCGAACGATGTAGAATGCGCGGCCATTGTCATTCCGGAAGCATTAATGGACCGCCCGCGTTTTCAAAAAGCATTTCTATCTCCACGTTTCTGGCCGCTGTGGTGTGGCTTGGGGCTGTTGTGGCTGATCGTCCAGTTGCCGTATCCGGCATTGCTGTGGACCGGTCGCGCCCTGGGTGCGTTGATGTATCGCGTGGCCGGCGACAGACGGCGCATTGCCAGGCGCAACCTGGAACTGTGTTTTCCTGAAATGACCGCTGCCGAGCGCAAACACCTGCTCAAGGAAAACTTCGCCTCGACCGGCATCGCTTTTTTTGAAATGGCGATGAGCTGGTGGTGGTCGCGCAAACGGCTGGCGAGCCTGGCACACATCGAAGGGCTGGAGCATTTGCAGCAGGCCCAGCGTGAGGGCCGGGGCGTGATTCTGATGGCACTGCATTTCACCACGCTGGAAATCGGCGCGGCGCTGCTCGGCCAGAAGCACACCATTGATGGCATGTACCGCGAGCACAAGAACCCGTTGTTCGATTACATCCAGCGTCAGGGTCGTGAACGGCACAACCTCGATTCGCTGGCGATTGAGCGTGAAGACGTGCGCGGCATGCTCAAGTTGCTGCGCTCGGGTCGGGCGATCTGGTACGCACCGGATCAGGACTACGGCGCCAAGCAAAGCATCTTCGTGCCGCTGTTCGGCATCCAGGCCGCCACCGTGACGGCCACCAGCAAGTTTGCGCGGCTGGGCAAGGCGCTGGTGGTGCCGTTCACCCAGGAGCGTCTGGCGGATGGCAGCGGTTATCGTCTGGTGATCCATGCGCCGCTCGAGGGCTTCCCCGGCGAAACCGAAGAGGCCGACTGCCTGCGCATCAACCAATGGATCGAAAGCGTCCTGCGCGAGCATCCCGAGCAATACCTGTGGGCGCATCGCCGCTTCAAAAGCCGTCCACCGGGTGAGCCCAAGTTGTACGCCAAGCGCGGTTGAGTAACCGTTTCCCAAGCACCATGGAGCGTTGCGATGAGTTCTGCTGAACCGGTTACAGGGTTGATTCTTTCCGGCGGCGGGGCTCGGGCGGCGTATCAGGTCGGGGTGCTGGCGGCAATCGCCGAATTGCTGCCGCCGGGAGCGCGCAATCCGTTTCCGGTGATCGTCGGCACCTCGGCGGGCGCGATCAACGCCGTCAGCCTCGCCAGTGGGGCGATGGACTTTCGGGGCGCCATCGAGCGCCTGACGGCCTTCTGGCAGGGTTTTCGCAGTCATCTGGTGCTGCGCAGTGACTGGCCCGGGGTGATCGGCCAGGCCAGTCGTTTTGTCAGCCACAGCTTGTTAGGCATCGGCGCTCAGGTGCCGGTGGCGTTGCTCAACAGTTCACCGCTGCGGGATTTGCTCAACGACAAATTGCACATGAACGGCATCGCCGAAGCCATTGCCCAGCAGCAGTTGCAGGCCGTGGCGGTGACGGCGTTCGGCTATGAGTCGGGTCAAGCGGTCACCTTCTATCAGGGCGGTGGAAAAATCGACGCCTGGCTGCGCCATCGGCGTGTTGGCGTTCCGACCCAGTTGTCCGTTGATCATTTGCTCGCCAGTTCGGCTATTCCGCTGTTGTTTGCCCCGGTGAAGATCGGCGCAGAGTATTTCGGCGATGGCGCGGTTCGCCAATCGGCACCGATCAGCCCGGCGTTGCATCTGGGCGCGAGCCGGGTGCTGGTGGTGGGTGTCAGCGGCAACCCCCGCGGCGTCGACCCCGAGCAACCCTTGCTGCGTACGTACACCGGTCAGCAGCCAACCCTGGCGCAAATCGGCGGGCACATGCTCAACAGTACCTTCATTGATAGCCTGGAAAGCGATATCGAACTGTTGCAACGCCTGAACCAGTTCAGTCACCTGATGCCCGACGGCACGCCGATCCGTGCGCTGGGTGTGGCGCCCGTGGAGGTACTGGTGATTTCACCTAGCCAGCCGATCGACGAGATTGCTGCGCGTCATCGCCAAGAGCTGCCGGCGGCGTTGCGTCTATTTTTGCGTGGGCCGGGTGCGACCAAGACCAGCGGGGCGGGGGTGCTGAGTTATCTGCTGTTCGAGGCGGGGTATTGCGGCGAGTTGATTGAGTTGGGGCGCAGGGATGCGCTCGCCAAGAAGGGCGAGTTGTGCCGGTTTCTGGGGTTGATTTAGGGGCGAGCAAGCTCGCGATGGACGTTAACGATGACGCTGGGAGCCTGACCCCCCGTGGCGTTCTCTAGTTCATCGCGAGCAGGCTCGCTCCTACAGGATCAGAAGTGAACCTTGACCAGGAAGCTGGTCACGCTCTGATCGGTCTTGAAGCCCTGGCTGTCTTCAATCCCGTACTTGTTTTTCCAGTAGTCATACTCGACACCGACGTACAGTTGCTTGGCACCCAGGTTCAGCGCCTTGCCCAGGTCATATTTGACCTGTGGGTTGAAGTGCAGGTTGGCGTGGTATTCGCCTTCGTCGTTCACATCGTTGTCGACGACCCAGTCCATGTAGCCGTCGATCAGGATGTTCGAATCTCCGACCGGGACGGTGTAGGACCAAACGGGTGTGACCTGCCAGACATCGTCACCCGGACGGCCGCCCTCGGTGTGACGGTTGTAGAAGTTCAACTGGAAGTAGTCGAAGCCAGGAATGGCCAGGTCGAAACCAGGACCTACCAGGTACGATTCGGTGTCGTCTTCGCCAAACTCATAAGTCATGGCCAGCAAGACGTCCTTGATTGGGCCGAACTCGAATTTCTGGTCGAAAATCTTGCCGAACGACAGGCGCGGCTGGAACTCACCGTAGTGGGTGTTTTCTCCGGCGTAGTAGTCTTCTTCGCCGTTGTAGAAGATCTTGTCGATGAAGAAGAAGTTGTCGCCGTATTTCCAGCCATCGGCGTGCTCGAAGGTCACCGTCTGCTGGATGCGCGGGTTGACCTGGAAGTCCTTGCCGTAAAGGTAGGTCAGACTGTTGTCCTGCCATTGCAGCCACTCGCCGGCCATGGCTTGGCCCCCGGCCAGCATCGACCCTGCCAGCATCAGGCTAGTGCACGTACGTTTCATTCGGTTGCTCCCAAAAAGTAGGTGGTTCCACGTTATTTTTTTATGGTCGGCGCTCTGGTGTGACGCCTGTTCTTGCAGCATTAAACGATCATCCATTCGGTCAGCTTTATTGCGCTGCGCAACAGCTGTGCCAAGGCTTTCAAAAAGCAAAAAAACTCCCGTTCGACGGCCCGGGAGCAGTCGATTGAGAGTGTTTTTGGGTTGCCTTGATACCGTCCAGGGCCGGGATAAGCTGGCTTTCTGGTCAGGATTTACATCCGGGCTTTTTTTTAAACCGGATTCGGGCGGCCGCGGAGAATACTGACTCCTCGGCCAGGTCTCAAGTGCTCCGCAATGGCGCGCCGATGACACGGTTTGGGCGCTATTGCGAGGCAGCATCAGAAATGCACCTTCACCAGCAAGCTGGTGGTGTTTTCATTCGTGTCGAAGTTCTGGGTGTTTTGGATGCCGTACTTGTCTTTCCAATAGCTGTACTCGGCGCCGACATACACCTGTTTCTCACGCCAGCCGAAGGCTTTGCCCAGGTCGTATTTGATTTGCGGGTTAACGTGGACGTTGGCGTGGTAGGTGCCGTTTGAGTTCTGGTCGTTATCCACGACCCAGTCGATGTAGCCATCGATCAACAAGTTCGATTTGCCCAATGGAAGGGTGTAGGACCAGGCGGGTGTGATCTGCCAGACATCATCGCCGGGGCGCGAACCCTCGGTCTGGCGGTTATAGAAGTTCAAGGTGAAGAAGTTGAAGCCTGGTACCGCGAGGTCGAAACCGGGGCCAATCAGGTAGGCCTCGGTGTCGTCTTCGCCGTTCTCGTAGGTCATGGCCAGCAGCACGTCCTTGATCGGGCCGAATTCGAAACGACGGTCGAAGATCTTGCCGAAAGAGAGGCGCGGGCTGAACTCGCCGTAATAGGCGTGGACGCCTTTGTTTCGGTCTTTCTCGCCGTTGTAGTAGGTGCTGTCGATGAACATGAAGTTATCGCCGTACTTCCAGCGGTCGGCGTGCTCGAAAGTTATCGTCTGCTGGATCGACGGGTTGACCGCGAAATCCTTGCCATACAGATAACTCAGGCTGTTGGTCTGCCACAGCAGTAGATCGCCGGCCATGGCTTGACTCGCGGCCAGCAGGCCAGCACTCAACAGCAGGTTGGTTTGTGTCCGTATCATCTGTTGCTCCCTCTTGTTTTTATTTTTCAGGCGCAGGCAAACCCTGACCTTGTAGGAGCCGGCTTGCTGGCGAAGGGTCCAGAACATCCAGCATCGATGTCGTCCGGTACATCGTCTTCGCCAGCAAGCCGGCTCCTACAGGGTTTGCGTTTTTTCTTAGTGCGAGTGGGCCTGGCAATCGTTGATGGCCGCGCGTTCTGCGCCGCCGAGGATGTTGAACAGCAGGTTCAGTGTCAGCGCACTGAGCGTGGCCATGGCGATACCGCTGTGGGTGATCGGGCTCATCCACAATGGCAGGTGGGCGAAAAACTCCGGACGCACCACCGGGATCAGGCCCATGCCGATGCTCACCGCCACCAGCAATTGATTGCGACGGTCACCGATGTCCGCTTCCTGGAGAATCTTGATTCCGGTGGCGGCAACCATGCCGAACATCGCAATCGCTGCACCACCCAGCACCGCGGGTGGAATCGAGGCCACCAGGAACGCGGCTTTGGGCAGCAGGCTCAAGACGATCAGCAAGCCGCCGGCGACGATGGTCACCGAACGGCAACGCACGCCGGTCATCTGCACCAGGCCGATGTTCTGGGCGAAAGAGGAGTGGGTGAAGGTGTTGAAGAACCCGGCGAAGAACGAGGCGCCGGCGTCACACAGCAAGCCACGACGCAGCATGCGCGGGCAGACTTCCTGGCCGGTGATCTTGCCCAGCGCGAGGAACATCCCGGTGGACTCGACAAAAATGATCACCACCACGAGGCACATCGAGAGGATCGGCGCGAGTTCGAATTTCGGCATGCCGAAATGCAGCGGGGTGACGAATTGCAGCCATGGCGCTTGATCCATGCCGCTCAGGTCGACCATGCCGATCAGGCCGCAGAGCACGTAGCCCAGGCACATGCCGATCAGGACAGAGATGTTGACCCAGAAGCCGCGCATGAAACGATGCACCAACAGAATGGTGCCCAGCACCAGTGCGGCAATGGCCAGATAAATGGGGGATCCGAATTGAGTGGCACTCGCACCGCCACCGGCCCAATTCACGGCCACGGGGAACAGCGACAAACCGATCGAGGTGATGACCGTGCCGGTCACCAGCGGTGGGAAGAAGCGTACGACTTTGGACATGAACGGCGCGATGATCATGCCGAAGAACCCGGCGGCGATGGTTGCGCCGAAGATCCCTTGCAGACCGATCCCGGGCATGCCGGCCATGGCGACCATGCTGCCGACGGCGGCGAAGCTGGCGCCCATCATCACCGGCATGCGGATGCCCATGGGGCCGATACCGAGGGACTGGACGATGGTGGCGATCCCGGCGACCAGCAGGTCGGCGTTGATCAGAAAGGCGATTTCTTCACGACTCAGGCCAGCGGCCTGTCCGATGATCAGCGGCACCGCGATGGCGCCACCGTACATCAGCAGAACATGTTGCAAACCGACCAGGATCAGTTGCAAAAGGGGCAAACGCTGAATGGCGGGTGCGTCGGGGATGCGCGCTGCGGATAGCTCGGACATGCAACACCTCGGATCTTTTTTATTCTTTTGATTTTGTGCGTCAGGCAACCGCTGCGCGGTTGATCGCCAGCAAGCAGGCTCCTACAGGTTTTGGGTCGGTCGCTTCATTTGTGAACGACATAAATCCGTAGGAGCCGGCTTGCTGGCGATGCTTTTAACGATGAATCAGTTGGTCTGGGCTCCCTGCGCAATCCACGCACCGATCAGGTCACGTTCCTGCTGGGTCATCTGCGTGATGTTGCCCAGTGGCATGATCTGGCTGGTGACGGCTTGCGCCTGAATCCGCGCTGCGTTCTGGCGGATCTGCTCGGGGGTGTCGAACATCACACCGGCAGGGGCCGCACTGAACAGCGGGCTGGTTGGCTTGGCCGAATGGCAAACCGAGCAACGTTCCTGAATCACGCTGTGCACCTTGCCGAAACCGGGACCGGCGTTGGATGCCTGAGCCGGAGCGGTTGCAGGTGTCTCGGCAGGTTTGGCTTCAGCCGGTTTCAAGCCACCGCCCACTGCAGTTTCCGGCAATGGCTGGTACTCGATGGCAGCAGGGGCCTTGGCCACTTCAGGGGCGCTGGACATCGGCTTCGGACCGGACACATAAGCCAGGCAGATCATGCCCACCGCTGCCACCGGCAGGGTCCAGGCAAACTTGTGGCTGTCGTGACGGGTGTTGAAGTAGTGACGCACCAACACGGCCAGTACCGCGATCCCGGCCAGGATCAACCAGTTGTACTGGCTGCCGTAGGTGCTCGGGAAGTGGTTGCTGATCATGATGAACAGCACGGGCAAGGTGAAGTAGTTGTTGTGACGCGAACGCAGCAGGCCTTTGGCCGGCAGGGCCGGATCCGGCGTGCGGTTCTCGGCAATCGCCGCCACCAGCGCGCGTTGCGCCGGCATGATGATGCGGAACACGTTGCCGACCATGATGGTGCCGATGATCGCGCCGACGTGCAGGTACGCACCCCGACCGCTGAACACTTTGCTGAAGCCGTAGGCCGCGGCGATGATCAGGACGAACAGGATTGCGCCGAGCAGGGCAGGGCGTTTGCCCAGGACCGAGTCGCACAGGAAGGAGTAGATGAACCAGCCGATGAACAGCGAGCCGATACCGATGGCCACGCCTTCAGGCCCGCTCAGGGTGCTGCCCGGAGCCAGCAGGTAGAGCGTCGGGTTGGAGTAGAACACCACGCACAGCAGCGCGATACCCGACAACCAGGTGAAGTAGGCTTCCCATTTGAACCAGTGCAGGTTGTCCGGCATGGTCGGTGGAGCCAGTTTGTATTTTTCCAGGTGGTAGATACCGCCGCCGTGGATCGCCCACAAATCACCGGCCAGACCGCTTTTCGGGTTGACCCGATTGAGGTTGTTTTCCAGCCAGACGAAATAGAACGACGCACCGATCCAGGCCACGCCAGTAATCATATGAACCCAGCGCACGCTTAGGTTCAGCCATTCCAACAGATGTGCTTCCACAGTCTTTACCTCTCGCCTGTCACTCTGTTGTCGAGTGATCAGACCTTCTCTTATTGGTGGGGGGCGAGGATCAAACGCTCATCCTCTTTGAAAAAATGCTCATCGCAGTTATTGCCTGTGCCACTGCGATCAACCACCAGGAAGTCATCCCGCTTTTCGATCGTCAGCACCGGGTGGTGCCAAACGCCGCGATGGTAATTGATGCCCTGCCTGCCGTTGGTGACGAAGGCGCGGACCAAGCCTGATACAGGTGCATCGCCAACGGGCGCGACCACGATCAGAAAGGGGTTGCCGAGCAGTGGAATGAAAGCCTGACTGCCCAGCGGATGGCGCTCCAGCATGCTGACGGTCAGCGGCATGTCCTGCGCGTCGGCGCGGAAGATGCTGATGATCGCGTTATCCTCTGGCTTGGCGGTTTCGACCGTGGCCAGTTTATGGAAGCGCATGGTCGAACCGTTGTTGATCATGAAGTGATCGCTGCCGTCGGTTTCGATCACGTCACCGAAAGGGGCGAAGGCTTCTTTGGTCAGCGGTTCAATCGTTAATGTGCGCATGCTGTTCTACTTAATCTCAAATGTGTTGGTGTGCAGCTTTTGTAGGAGTCCGGCTTGCCGGCGATGGCGTCGGTAAGGGCGCCATCACCAGCAAGCCGACTCCTACAGGTTTCCCATCAGCGCTTATTTAGCGACCTTGCCCAAAACGCGCAGGCGGCTCACACCACCATCCGGGAACACGTTCAGGCGGATGTGGGTGATCGGGCCCAGTGCCTTGATCTGCTCGGCGAAGGTGTGCTCAGCGTGCATTTCCAGTTTTTGTGCTGGCAACAGTTCACGCCAGAACAGCGACTGGGTTTCGATCTGGCTGTCGGTACCGCCCTTCACGAACGCGCCCTGGATCGAGCAGGTGTCCGGGTAGTTGCCTTTGAAGTGCAGGGTGTCGACGATGACTTTCTCGATCTCGCCCGGGTGACCCAGCGCGACGATGACCCAGTCATTGCCCGGTGTACGACGACGTGCAGTTTCCCAGCCGTCGCCCATGTTGATGCCACGGCCCGGGTTGAGGATGTTGCTCATGCGGCCGAAGTGTTCGTCGGAGCAGGCGAGGGCGCGGCCACCGTTGAGGGCTGCGGCCAGGTCGACTTGCTCATTGTCACCGACAGCGGACCAGTCGCGGAACGGAATGCCGTACACGCGCAGGCGGGCCACGCCACCATCCGGGTAGATGTTGAAGCGCAGGTGGCTGAACGACTGGTCGTTGTTGATTTCGTGGAAGTGGTGGCTGTTGCCTTGCAGCTCGACGGCGGACAGCACTTCAGTCCACTGGGTGTTTTCATCAGGCTCGCCCGAGGCCAGGAAGCAGGCTTCCAGAGAGGCCGATGGCGGGAAGTTGCCGGTGAAGAATGAAGTGTCGATGTCGACGCCCTTGATCGAACCGGGCACGCCCAGGCGGATCACTGCGCTGTCGAAGCCTTCGAAGCGCTTGCGGCGCGATTCCCAGCCGTCCATCCACTTGCCGTTGTCATCGAACACGCCCTCCTTCCATACGGCCGGGGTCGGTTGGAACAGACGGTTGGCGTCTGCGAACCAGTCATCGGTGACCGAGATGATTTTGGTGCCCAGGCGGGCGTCGGCCAGGTTGACGAACTTCTCGAAAGGTACGGCGTAAGCTTTCATTCTTCTTGTCTGCCTTTAAATAAGTGGCTTGGGATGCTTGCAGTGCCCTGGGTGTTTTCGCGTTTTTAACACTCGGGCAAGGCTCGCTATAGGGTCAGTAAACGGAACAACGCAATCTTGTTGATCTCGGCCAGCGCGCATTTGAATTCGGTATCGACCGAGTTGTGAATGCGCGTTTCGAACGCTGCGAGGATCTGATGCCGGTTGCTGCCTTTTACCGCCATGATGAAGGGAAACTTGAACTTGGCTTTGTAGGCGTCGTTCAGCTCGGTGAAGCGTTGGAACTCTTCGGCCGTGCATTGGTGAATACCGGCGCCAGCCTGTTCATTGGTGCTGGCTTCGGTCAGTTGGCCCTGGACGGCGGCTTTGCCGGCCAGGTCCGGGTGAGCGACGACCAGCTCAAGCTGGCTTTCATGATCGGCGCTCAACAGGATGTCGCTCATGCGCTGGTGCAGGGTTTCGATCTGGTCGATCGAAGCGTCCTGGCCCAGGTCGAAGGCCTTCTCGGCCACCCATGGCGAATGTTCGTAGATGTCGGCGAAAGCGGCAACGAAGGCATCGCGGCTCAGGGTCGAAGGTTTAACGGTTTGAAAGGTGCTCATTGGGCGGCCCCTGTGTACGGGTGGGTTTCTTGCCAGTGACGTGCGATGTCGACGCGACGGCTGAACCACACCTGTTCATGACTTTTAGCGTATTCGATAAAGCGCTTGAGCGACGCCAGACGCGCCGGACGGCCGATCAGGCGGCAGTGCAGGCCGATCGAAAGCATTTTCGGGGCGTCGCGGCCTTCGGCGTACAGCACGTCGAACGCGTCTTTGAGGTATTCGAAGAAATCGTCGCCCTTGTTGAAACCCTGGACCTGGGTGAAGCGCATGTCGTTGGTGTCCAGCGTGTACGGGATCACCAAGTGCGGCTTGCCGGTCGGGTTGTTCGGTTCCCAGTAGGGCAGGTCGTCGTCGTAGGTGTCGCAGTCGTAGAGGAAACCGCCTTCTTCCATCACCAGGCGACGGGTGTTCGGGCCGGTGCGGCCGGTGTACCAGCCCAGTGGGCGTTCGCCGGTGATTTCGGTGAGGATGCGGATTGCTTCGAGCATGTGCTCGCGTTCCTGGGCTTCGTCCATGTACTGGTAGTCGATCCAGCGATAGCCGTGGCTGCAGATCTCGTGCCCGGCATCGACCATGGCGCGGATCACGTCCGGGTGGCGCTGGGCAGCCATGGCCACGGCGAAGATGGTCAGCGGGATGTCGAATTCCTTGAACAGTTTCAGAATCCGCCAGACGCCGGTGCGGCTGCCATACTCGTAAAGGGATTCCATGCTCATGTTGCGCTCGCCTTGCAGCGGTTGAGCGGAAACCATTTCCGAGAGGAAGGCTTCAGACTCTTTGTCACCGTGCAGGATATTGCGCTCACCACCTTCTTCGTAATTGAGCACGAACGACAGGGCGATGCGGGCATTGCCCGGCCAGTGTGGATGCGGAGGGTTACTGCCGTAACCGACCAGGTCGCGTGGGTAGTCAGCGCTCACTGCAGTTTTCCTTCTTGTTCGGTGATATCGGTGGGTGTGACGCACCTTGGGTGGAGATGGCAGGCTGGCGTCACAGCGATGTGGTGATTGTATACAACTTTATATTCAATTTGTAAGCCTGAATTTTCGCATTTTTCACCAGCTGTCATCTTTTGCTGTTATTGGCGTGAGCCCGCACGAAATCTGCCCGATCCATCAGCTTTTGATTTGAAGGTTCACAATCTGCGGGCTTTAGCGCCAGATTGGCGAAAAATCCAGGGAGGGCGGAAGTGGTGTTAAAAATGTCGTTTTTATTGTGTACAATTTTTTTGAAAAATGTCTTAATCAGTCGCTCGCCGCAGCGTTTCGTGCTTCGAATCGATGCGGTCTCCTTTTCAACTGACTTCGGGAGGCGCGAAGTCTGACTGCTCCACGCAGGCAGGCGCGCAGAATCAATGGGACGTTTGACTACACACGTTTTGGACGCAGCACACGGTTGCCCGGGCAGCTCGATCAAGGTCGAGTTGTACCGCGTTGAAGGTTCGCACCTGGAATTGGTCGCCAGTGCGATAACCAATAGCGATGGTCGTGTCGATGCACCGCTGCTGCAAGGCGATGACTACCGCACCGGGGTCTATCAGGTTCAGTTTCACGCGGGCGATTACTACCGTGCCCGTGGTGTCCAGTTGCCGGAACCTGCTTTCCTGGACGTGGTGGTGCTGCGTTTCGGCATCTCTGCCGAGCAGGATCACTACCATGTGCCGCTGTTGATTTCGCCTTACAGCTACTCCACGTACCGCGGCAGCTGATCCCCCAAGCAGCTGCCACATCCTGGAAGCGACTGCGCATATAGCTTCTTTGGTTTTCGCCCGCTCACACTGCGGGCTTTTTTTCGTCCTTGAGAAAGTGGGTGTCTGGTCTGGCGCCTTCGCTGGCAAGCCAGCTCCTACAGTGTCCGGGTCGTACACAAAACATGTGAACACCTTTGAACCTGTGGGAGCTGGCTGCCAGCGATGCTTTTAACGGCTCAACAGAGATGCAGCACCTGCACCGCTGAACAACCCCGCACTGATCCGGTTGAACCAGCTCTGCCCCTTGCCGCTGCGCAGATACCGCGCCGCGCCATGTGCACCTAGCCCATAGGCCAGCTTGCACGCCAGATCCAGCAGTGTCCAAGTGACGATCATCACCAGCAACTGCGGCAGGAACGGCTGTTCGGCACTCAAGAACTGCGGCAGGAACGCGGCAAAGAACAGAATGTCCTTCGGATTGCTCGCGCCCAGCATGAACGCCCGGCCGAACAGTGCGCGAAAACGCGGTACCGGCGCCGCCTGAGGGACTTCGGCGCCATGGGAGGGCAGGCGCGACTGCTGCCAGCTCTGCCACGCGAGATAGAACAGGTACAGCGCGCCAAGGATTTTCAGGGCGCTGAACAGCTGTTCCGACGCCAGCAGGAGGGCGCCCAGGCCCAGCGCCGAAGCGCTCAACAGGCAGATCGAGGCCGACACGCCGCCGAGAAACGCCGGGTAGGAACGGCGCAAGCCGTAATTGAGGCTGTTGCTGATCATCAGTAACGACAGCGGCCCCGGGATCAGGATCACTATCAGTGCAGCACCGCTGAACAACAACCAGGTTTCCAGACTCATCACTTTCCTCCATTTGCACAAAAGCCCCACCCGACGGGGTGAGGCTGTTTCCAAGCGTGTACTGCGGGTGGTTTACAGGAAGATGAACTTGGCGATGAAGATCGCGCAGAGCACCCACAGGCTGACAGAAATTTCCTTGTACTTGCCGGTACCGGCCTTCATCGCCACGTAGGTGATGAAGCCCAGCGCGATACCATCGGCGACCGAGAAGGTCAGTGGCATCATGATCGCGGTGACGATTGCCGGGATGCTGTCGGTGGCTTCGTCCCACTCGATGTGGGCCATGCCGCCCATCATCAGCATCGCTACGTAAATCAGAGCGCCAGCGGTTGCGTAGGCAGGGATCATGCCGGCCAGCGGAGCAAAGAACATGGCCGCAATGAATAGCACACCCACGGTCACAGCGGTAAGACCCGTCCGACCACCCGCCGCGACACCGGCCGCGCTTTCTACATAGCTGGTCACTGGCGGAACGCCGACCACCGCGCCAAACACGCTGGAAGCACTGTCGGCTTTCATTGCGCGGGAGAGGTTTTCGATCTTGCCGTCAGCGCCCACCAGGTTGGCGCGTTGGGCAACACCCATCAGGGTGCCGGCGGTGTCGAACATGTGTACGAAGAGGAATGCCAGGACCACGCTGACCATGCTGATGTTGAACACACCCGCAACGTTCATGGCCATCCAGGTCGGCGCCAGGCTAGGCGGCGCAGACATGATGCCCTCGTAGTGCACCAGGCCCAGACCCCAACCGGCCAGGGTCACAGTGATGATGCTGATGAGGATCGCGCCGAACACTTTGTGATAGCTGAGGATGGCGATCATCAGGAAGCAGACGGCGGCGAGCAGCGGGCCGGGTTCGCGCAGCGAGCCGAGCTTGATCAGGGTGGCCGGGCTGTCGACGACGATACCCGCGGTTTTCAGACCGATCAGGCCCAGGAACAGACCCACACCGGCGCCCATGGCAAAGCGCAGGCTGACCGGGATGCTGTTGAGCAGCCATTCACGAATCCGCGAGAAGGTCAGGATCATGAACAACACGCCGGAAACGAATACCGCGCCAAGCGCGGTTTCCCAGTTGTAGCCCATGGTGCCCACCACGGTGTAGGTAAAGAAAGCGTTCAGCCCCATGCCCGGTGCCAGACCAACCGGCCAGTTGGCGTACAGGCCCATCAGCAGGCAGCCCAGCGCTGCGGCGATGCAGGTGGCGACAAATGCCGCACCGTGATCGATGCCGGCGTCGGCCATGATGTTCGGGTTGACGAAGATGATGTAAGCCATTGTGATGAAGGTTGTCAGACCGGCAATCAGCTCGGTCTTCACCGTGGTGCCATGCAAGCTGAGTTTAAACAGACGTTCTAGCAAGCCATTGCGTGATGGCGGCGAAAGATCCAGCGTCGATGCTTCGGATTTGCGGCTTTCCACAGCGAGTACTCCTCAAGAGTTTTATTTTTATTTCCAGGGCCGGACCCATGAGGGTGGCAGCGGCCCTTTGAGGCACTTGCGAACTTGTTGACCGCTTGGTCAGGAACTCGCACGAAGTGGATTATGCTTTTGTATACAAAGAAAGCAAATAATGTTTTTGATTTTGTTTACGAAGTTTTCGTTGATAGCGGTATATCGCTCTTGCTGGCCTCATCGCCAGCAAGCCGGCTCCTACAGGGGAGGGTGGGGGTCACAAGTCTTGTGTGCGCCGCCACTTCGTAGGAACCGGCTTGCTGGCGATGGCGCCCGCAAGGGCCCCACAAAAACCTCGAACCGGCGCGTTTGGATGAAGGGCTTGGGCGATTGGCGGCGGTTGTGCGTCAGGCGCAGGCAGCCTGAAAACAATAAACCGGCGCAAGGGCCGGTTTATTTTTGTCTGGGTTTTATGGTGTCTGAACCGGCCTCATCGCCAGCAAGCCGGCTCCTACAGGGGAGGGTGGCGGTCACAAGTCTTGTGTGCGCCGCCACTTCGTAGGAGTCGGCTTGCTGGCGATGGCGTCCGCAAGGGCACCACAAAAACCTCAGGCTGCGGCGAACCGCTTGTCCAGGTAATCAATGATGACCTTGGACTCATACATCCAGGTCGTCTGGCCGTTTTCTTCGATACGCAGGCACGGCACCTTGATCTTGCCACCTTGCTCCAGCAGGGCCTGGCGATCCTGTTCGTTGTTCTTCGCATCACGCAATGCCACCGGCACGTTCAGGCGACGCAGGGTGCGGCGGGTTTTCACGCAGAACGGGCAGGCATGGAATTGATACAGCGTCAGCCCCTTGGCGGCGGATTCGACCTGAGCCTGAGCGGCGACGGGGCGTTTCATTTTGCCCGGGCGAGTGATGAAGTCGATGAAGATGATCAGTTGGCCAAGGCCGACACGAAGCGCTTTTACGAACACGTTGAAAGCCTCACGGTGCTAAGAAAGAAAGGCGCGCAGCTTACCTGATTTTTTGCAGACGAAAAAAAACCGGCGATGAATGCCGGTTTTCTTCGTGCAGCGAATTACTTGATGAGGCTGAGGAATTCGCTACGGGTCGCGGCGTTTTCGCGGAACTCACCGAGCATCACCGAGGTGATCATCGACGAGTTCTGCTTTTCCACACCGCGCATCATCATGCACATGTGCTGGGCCTCGATCACCACCGCAACGCCCAGGGCGCCGGTGACTTGCTGGACCGCGTCGGCGATCTGGCGGCTGAGGTTTTCCTGAATCTGCAGGCGGCGGGCGTACATGTCGACGATCCGCGCGACTTTCGACAAACCAAGGACCTTGCCGCTCGGAATGTAGGCAACATGGGCCTTGCCGATGAACGGCAGCAGGTGGTGTTCGCACAACGAGTACAACTCGATGTTCTTGACCAGCACCATTTCGCTGTTATCGGAACTGAACAAGGCACCGTTGGTGACTTCTTCCAGTGTTTGTTCATAGCCGCGGCAGAGGTACTGCATGGCTTTGGCGGCACGTTTTGGCGTGTCGAGCAAACCTTCGCGGGAGACGTCCTCGCCAAGTTGACCGAGTATCGCCGTGTAATTCTGTTCCAATGTCACAGAGCTTTATTCCGTATGGGTTCTAGAGGGGTACGGTTTCTGTCTGTACCAATTTTGTACCAATCAGGCTTTGCTCCAGCTTCCCGATTTCGCTCCAGTCTTCACTGGAGTTGATCCACCGGGCATAGGTCGACAGTAGCATTTGCACGCTGTGGCCGAGCTGATTTGCAATGAACCCAAGGTTCATGCCTGCCATTAAGCACATGGTAGCGTAAGTGTGCCGGCAGTTGTATTGCCGTCTGCCCCTGATCTTCAACGCAACCAGTGCTGCCTTGAAGTGTTTGTCAGTCACGCTAGCTTGCTGAATGAATTCAAAGTTCTTGGTGGGCGGGAACACAAATGGCGACTGTTTGTGCTGCCGACGACTCTGCTTCGCCCTTAACACTGCCACACCTTTGGCCATATTAATCGCATTTAAGGCCCTACTATTCAGCATGACCCGCCTTGACTCGCGGGTTTTTGTGCGCTCCTCGATCTTGTAGTCCGCCACGATTCTGCACACATTGGCGACGCGCCCCTCGGTGTCCACCTCATCCCAGCGCAATGCCGCTATCTCCCCAGGTCGCATGCCGGTGTAAAACGCGAACTCGAAATAGGCCGCGTATACAAGCATCGAACCGGTCAGCACCTTATATAAGTGCCTAACGATCAAATCAGCCTCAACCACCGTAAATGGATCCACCGGTTTTTTTGCCTTGACCGGCAACTCAATCGAGCCGACTGGGTTCCGTGTAATCAGCTCATCCCTCACCGCGCTTTCAAACATCGTGTGCAGCCGCTGTATCACCGAACGCTTTAGGGTTGACGATTTCCAAGGTGTCTCGCTGACGATTTTGCGGACCATCGCCGAACTGATCTGATCGATGGGCAACAATGCCAGATGGGGCATCCAATAGATGTTCAGGGAGATCCGGTAGTTTTTTCGGGTACCGCCCACTACTTCTCGGCTGTCTAGCCAGGTTTGTGCGTACCCACCGAACAGGGGAGTTGCAGAGTACGTGGAGTAGTTCGAATTCGGGAAAAGCTCGGCGTAACGCTGCTCGTCCATCACTCCATGCTTGATCAGGCTGCTTACTGTAGCGCGAAGATCTGCGGCTGCCTTGATGCCTTTTGGCGTTTGGGGATAGGGGAGGGTCTCGCAGCGGCGGAACTTCCATGTGAAGCGAATCCGGACTGACTGGCCCGCGAATTCAACTCCAGCGGGCAATCCCAAAGGCTTTCTAGCCATACCTCGTATCTCCTGATGCTGTAATAAATTTGCCCATCGATTTCTTTCCACACCCCTTTCGGGATGATGCCGCGCTGACGTTTACCCTGAAGGGCACGGCGAGTCGTTCCGACCATTTCGGCGAAGTTCTTTTCTGCGACCTTGTCGGACAGGTACTCAACCGCTATTTGTTCTACTGCTGTCATGTTGATGCTCCATGCCGTGCTCGGC
Organism: Pseudomonas sp. Irchel s3b5; assembly: GCF_900187435.1. NCBI lineage: Bacteria > Pseudomonadati > Pseudomonadota > Gammaproteobacteria > Pseudomonadales > Pseudomonadaceae > Pseudomonas > Pseudomonas sp. Irchel s3b5. The sequence continues at coordinate 79,156 of NZ_FYDY01000017.1, read as the reverse complement.
GGCAGAAGGTGGTTACTGAGGGGCGTATTTTGTGAGGGCTTCGTCGGCAGCGATCAGTGCGGCGCCGGCGGTGGCCGCTGATACCTCTCCACCAGTGAGCGCCTTGCTCAGGCAGTTGGTGACGGACGCGAGAGCCAGTACTAGTTCTTCTCTGCCGGCGGCTTCCGCGCGGCCGATATCCCAGAAACGCTGGCCCCAGTGTCCGGCCGCTGGCGGGTTCCGATTCTGTACGCCGAAGGCCATCACTCCCGCGGCTGAATCAAGCAAGTCGCGCTTGTAGGTGTTGTCGCCGTCGATGCTCAGGCCGCGACGGTGCAAAGTGCCGACCACCTCGTCATCATTCAAACCTTGATCCCGTAGCACGATGTCTTCCTCGGGCTTGCCGGGGGTATAGATAACCAGAGTGATTTTGGCGTCAGGCCAAAGTTGTTCGCTGATCTTGACCAGCGCGTCATTGGCGACCTGGTGGAAACGCTGAAGAATTGCGGACATAGGAATTCCTCGCCCGCCGTTCACCGGCAGGCTGGTAGTGAGTGGTGATAATCAGATGATTGGTGCCACTTAAGCGGCATTCCCAAAAACAGAAATAGCGATTCTCTTGCGTGCTACGATCTTCAAAAGGTAAGTCATAAAGGGAAGTGTCGATGGGTATTCAAGATCTAACGGCATCTGATTGGGTTATCGTCTCTGCCACGTTGTTAGGCCCAATCCTCGCGGTTCAGGCTCAGAAGTGGTTGGAGCGATTCAAAGAAGCTCGATCAAGGAAACTTCAGGTTTTTCACACGTTGATGGCGACACGCGGGGCTCGTCTTTCCGCTGATCATGTTCGCGGGCTTAACATGATCGACCTGTCTTTTTATGGCTATGTCGGTTTCGGAAGAAAATGGACTTCTGGACGGGACCAAAACGTTCTCGATGCGTGGAAGGAGTACCACGATCATTTAAGTGACCCTGCCAACCTCAATACGATGAGTACTGAGGCGCTTTGGGTTCAACGCGACGAGCTATTCGTGAACCTGCTTTTTGCGATGGGGCGGTCGCTTGGGTATCAGTTTGATCGAGTCCAATTGAAGAAAAGCTGGTATTCGCCAAATGCGCATGTTCAATACGAAGCTCGAATGGAGAATCTTGTTACAGCTGCAACTGGAGTTCTTGAAGGCAAAAGCCCGATTCAAGTTGTTCCAGGAAATCTTGAGCGTCCCGCCGCTGGAGGCGAAAACGTGACGCCACTTTGACCTCTATAGCGGCTGACTTTGAAGGGGGAGGGAGTTACTTGGCGAGTAGATCAGTCTGTAATTCTGTAAATATTCATTTTGCATTGTGTAAGCAGTAGGTCGGTAGATATTGAAATGTAGATATGTCGAATTGCCATCCGCCTGCTTAGACTCTGCTCCTCATCGGAGAGAGAAAACATGGACGCACACAAGATTGAAGCCCTCAAGCTAGAAGCGGAACGCATTGCTCTTGAGCGGTTTGGTGCAACTTCATCGGCTGAGATTGAGTCGATTCTCGCTGTGCTGTCTTACGAGCAGACGCTGCTCCAGAAGCATGGGAAGCGGCAGCCAGCTGCTTATACGTGGCGAATGCTCGAAAAACATGGTGTCGTTTCGGGAGTCGAGAGAGTGGTTACCCGTGAGGCAGAAACGCAAGGCTACAGAGCTCTCGTCGGCCTTGGTTTACAAGATTTCGCTTTTGAAGCCGTTGTGGTAAGGCATCCTGATATTTTTTCCCCTGAGGCAGTAGAACATTCGGCATCTCGCCTACGAGACTTTGAGGACACGTTAACCTCCCGGCATAAATTTTGGTGGGTAAACCATAAGCAGACCTTTAAGTCTGAGTTTGACGGTGGCTATATTTGGTCGCCAAAAACCAATAAAAATGGTGCTCGCAACAAAACTTACGAAAATTTGACCCAGGTGGAGCCTGGCGATGTAGTGGTGTCCTACGCTGATGGACAGATCAAAGCTATTGGCATCGCAATCAATAATTACGCAGAAGCCCCAAAGCCAGAAGAATTTGGAGCGATTGGCGCAAGCTGGGCTGCTACGGGATGGTTGGTGTCGATCAACTGGATCGCATTATCTACTGCGATTTCGCCGAAGGCTCACATCGACAAAATCCTAAAACTTCTGCCGAAAAAAAATTCACCTCTCCAGCCAAATGGCAACGGTAACCAGGGCTGCTATCTGGCGGCCATTTCAGTTGCACTAGGTAACGTAATTTTTAGCCTTTTGGATGCCCCTGATTTGGAAGCAGTAACTGCAAAGCAAGCCTTGGTTTCTGTAGACGGGACTGGGCTGGCAGGCAGTGCTCGCTTGCCGGCGGAAGAATTACGGAAGGTTACTGCTGAGTACATTTGGAAAGCAGTCCAAAATCTCCTTCAAGGTACCCTGGCAGAGGATTTTGGACCCTCTATCGACTACGACCTGTTGGTTGACGCGAACGTCCGGCTAGCTCCTAAGCAGGTCTTCGGCCTCGCCGCAACAGAAGCGCTGAGATTCAAGGTAATACCGAAGCATTTCACCGCGGGAAAGGGGACTGTTTGTTTCGAGCTGCTGGAGGCTGCGGGCTACAGAATCATCGCTAAAGGGGAGCCAATTGACTCAATAGAAGTACCGATTGATGCCGAAGAGCAAGAGTGGGCAGAGGGTCAGCTTAAGTTGGTTACACATTTGCGAAGGGAGCGTTCTCCAGGTCTAGCCAAAGCAAAAAAGGCTGAATTTATCAAAGCTCATGGCGGGCTATTCTGCGAAAGGTGTGGATTAGATCCAGTTGAAATCTATGGCGAACATGGTGAAGCCTGCATTGAGGTTCATCATGACTCTGTAAAGGTTGCTGATATGGGGGAGGATCACAAGACAACACTTGAACAATTACTATGCCTTTGCGCCAACTGTCATCGCGTAACGCACAGAGAGCTGAAAGCTCCGAGCGTTCATTCTGCAACAGGTTACGACCGATCCGGTGGTATGTCCGCAGTACTCAGTTGATAGTCGGCCTCATGATTGAAGGCAGTGCCAGCGCCTCCAGTCAGGCACTGGTATCCGTGAACGGTGGTAGCAATATGCGTTGGGATGGGGTATTACGAGTGCCCGACAGTAGTCGGTTAATGGAGGCTCGATGTACAAGTACGATGTAATAAATTCTGTTAAATATTACAGAGAAGCTATCGCAAAATCATTAGTTATGGCTCATGGATATACTGGCCAGGCAAGCGTTCAAGATCTGTCTGATTTAAGGTTCTTTTACTCAACTTGTTTGGCCAGCATTGTATCCTTGACTGAATATCTGGGTGATGTAAGCCATCCTTATTCCGTGGAGTTCAAAGCTGCAATAGATAGTGGCTTTGTTTTTGAGGGCGCCCCGGATGGTGAGCAGAATTATAACTATCTCCGAGGTGTCCGAAATATGGTTGTACACAGAGGATACGACATTTCTGCAATGGGGCATGTTGTGGACAACCGGTTATGGTTTGTCCTGCCTGATCAGGCGAACTCAATCAGCGGAAAGACATTCTACACCTCGTATGAACGGCATTTGCCACTGCTAATATCAAAAACGTTGATCAAACTCGATGTTATCATCCAAAATCATGTTGATAATTACCTTTCTCAGCTCAATGATCGAACTGAGGAGGAGGTCGAGGCCGAAATCAGGTTGAGTCTGGCAAACGACAACTTTTTGGTACCTCCGGAAATTAAAGTCATGATGCTGGAATACATGGATACCCACGGAATTCCTTCCATTCCCCCCGGTAATCAATAAGCTTTCGGCGATATGATTTCATCCCCCGGATCCTGCTGGATCAGCAGCAGGCTCTTTTGGTGAAAGGCCAGCGACACGTTTTGGGATAGCTCGATAATGTGTCGCGGCGGGGCCAGCAAAGGCGCGGACTTTTGAGGCCCCAATTCATGCAGGCGGTGAATCATCAGCGTCATTGCCTCGCCCTGTTCCTCGATGCCGTGCCAGGCCATCAAGTCAGCCAGCGCTTGCCGGGTGCCGGCCATGGCATGCATTCGCAACTCTTCCTCGCCGCGAGTCTTTCGCCTCGCCGCAGTCTTTGCCGATCGTTCTTTCTGCGCCGCTGCCATGGCCTATCTCTTCTATCCCGCTGGCCGGTAGACCCCGCCATGTCTGTTGTCGGCGCTGACGCGTCAGCTTGCTGATCGGTCTCAATGACCTGCGCCGAAGTAGGCAAACAGGATCAGCAGGAGTGCCAATCCGGTGGTCCAGCGCAGTAGCGTGCGAGTGAATGCTTTCGCTGTCTTGTGGCTGGCAGGCTCACCCTTTGCCGTACCAGTGGAGTACTTGATTACTTCAATTGTGATGCCGCCGCGTGGCGAAAAGGTGTAGTCCAGTATGCGAACGGGCTCATCACGACCTATGCGTTGGTACATTTTGGTGGTGGCCTGGGACGTCTGGAGACGCACCCCTTGGAGGATTGCTTGGCTCTGTCTGATCGTTTGGTTCATGGCGATTCCTCAATGTAGGGTGCGTTTATTCGTCAGCACTCTGGCCTCCTGCTGGTTGCCGTTCGGCGCAGGGGAGAGTGCTGACGAATAAAGCCAGGTGTAAAAAAGCCCGAGATAACCCGGGCTTTTGTTTGCGTCACGAAGACCTCCCTACGTGATCGCAGGTGCCTCCTACTGGAGGGCTTTAGGTCTGGGTCTATTTCATGATGGTCATCTTCCTATGGTTCGCTCACTGGGCAGGCAGTGGCCACCTATTGAATGGGTAATGCAGGGGGCCGGTGCGCGCCCGGTGTGTACTCATCCGCATCGCTGAACCCTGAAGCGATGGCACACTGACCATCCAACGATCGTTGTGCTTCAGGGCTCACCGATGCGGCCTGGTGCTGGGGAGGACCAGGTGCTCGGGCAGTTAGCGACAGGCTGTCGTTTGGCGCTGGTTGATTCGTTACTGGGGCTTCGACAAGCCCGCATGAATGCGCTGCGTGATCTCGTCTCGATGCACCGGAACATCCTTGGGTGCGCTTGTTCCGATGCGTATCTGTTTGCCACTCACACCCAGCACAGTGATCGTGATGTCGTTACCGATGTTGATGCTTTCGCCTTCTTTGCGAGTCAAAATCAGCATTGTCCATTTCCTTGCGTTAGTTGGTTTCCCAATGCCGCCTTGCAAGAAGCGGCATCAGTGAAACGTCACTGCATTACGCGGATTTCATTGCGCGGGAACCACGCGCTGTCGACCTTGACCATGCAGCCAACAAAGGCGGCGTAGCGGGTCTCTCGATCAGTCTGGAAGCCGTAGTAGGAGCAAGTGGCCCGTGAGGCCAGACTGCTGAGCAGCATTCCGCCCACGATCAGTACGAGCAGGATCAGCAGAACCTTTGCCGCGTACTTCACGCCTCGATACCGTAGTCGGCAAGGCGCACACCGAACTGCATGCCAATCTCCTTCAGTACCACCATCTCTGCGGGCTCGATCTGGCCGTCAGCCTGGGCGACTGCAAGAATGTTTACGAAGGCTTCCTCCGCGTCGGCAGGAACGTTTTTGATGTCGGCCAGCTCTCGCTTGATTGCCAGCCGACCTACCTGGAAGTTGGCGTTCAACTGACCAGTGAAGCGATTGATGGTCTCGGTGATCTCGCTGCCGAAGTGCGTCAAATTTGGGTTGGAGCGAATCAGCTCGTCTAGCTTGGAAACCTCACTGGCTTCAATCTCACCATCAGCCGCGGCGACCAGTAAGCCGCCACCAACAATGGCCTGCATCAAGTCGCGATTAACGACTTTCTTCATTTCGGCCTGGGCGTTGCCGACTTGCTTACCGAAGATCTTTTTCATTCCGAACATGGTGATTCCTCTGGGGTGGGTTACATCCCGATGCACCCTGTCGCCAAGGTGCAGCAGTGATGCTGTCCGTCCTATTGCCGCTGGAGGAGCGGGGCGCATTGCTTGCCGGGTCATTCACACGGTTCTGGCGTTTCACCATCGAGCAGCCGTCCAGGTTGTTCCTGTCGTTGGCAGGCTTTCGGGCCTGTCTGCTCGCCGGTCGCCGGTAGGGGCAATGGGGTCTGTTGTTTGTTGCGCTGATTGTTAAAGAGTGGCGCGGCTTTCGCTGCTGGCCGGTGTCGCTTGGCTTGAGTTAATTTAAGCAAGCTGAAATAGAAGAGTCAAGCATGCTGAATTATTAATTCAGCAATCTGAAATCAACAGACAATAAAAAGCCCGCTCATTGGCGGGCTCAATTCACGATTCGCAGTACTGTCGCCATCCGATCCTGACAGCGCCGCTCTCAAATCGCTCCATTCTGATCCCATCGGTTTCTTCAATTTCATCAAGGATATGCAGCCACGCATCGGCAGATTCTTCATCTGACCTGGTGATTACGATGGATTGGGTTTTCTGTGCATCCGGTGCAGAGGTCAGGTGTTGGATACGTCGGCGTATAAGCTCACAGGAGTTCCCAACTGAGCTGGCAGGAGGAGGGGGACGATGCATGCAGTGATCCTTTGTTTTATCGTTTGGAAGCGCCCCATAAAATGTCAAATGTTTGGCGTGCTGGGATATCCCATTTCGGCCAGCTGAAAAAGCTTTGTTCCAAACAGAGAAACACACGCAGCGGACTTAAGAGGAGTGAAAGACTTGAGGGGACCGAAGAAGAAAAGCCCGCACATGGCGGGCTCTATAAAGGCAGACAAGCTGGACGTCCTATAGCTTTTGTAGCGCCCTAACCACGACTCCAACAATTCGGCAGTTCTCTGCACACATCTCTGTAGGGTAGGCAGGGTTCAAAGGCTTTAAGTAACGTCGGCCACCGTCATCCACGAGTTTCTTGAAGGTAGCCTGGTCACTGTCAGCCAATTTGGCCACCACTAGTTTTCCGGACTGAACGTCAGCCTCGGTATCAACCAGGATCAGCGTTCCCTCAGTAATGCTTGTCCCGACCGGAGATGTCATCGAGTCGCCCTTCACCTCAAGCCAGAAAGCCGGGCCCTTGGAGTTGTAGTCCGATAGCTCGTATCGATCTGAAAACCCGGGAGGGAAGGGCTCGATTGCTTCCGCCCATGCACCAGCGGCAACCCAACTGATTACCGGGTATCGAAACGACTCTACCGGTTGACGTGTGTCCTTCACGTTCGAATCGGAAAGCTCCGTTTCTTCGCCTTCACCGATAGCGAGCCATTCAGCGCGGAATCCAGTCGCCTTGGCTAACGCATAAAGATTTTCTGGGCGCAGACTTTTACTTTCCCCTGAAATCCACTGAGTCACAGCAGAGTTCGCAACCCCACATAGGGACGCGATTTCACCTTTCTTTTTCCCGCTGAGCGCGATGGCTCGGGCAATACGTTCGTGTCTGTCCATGACGCCAATATTAAGTTAGCTGAATTTAAGTATGCAGAGCACTGAAATCCTCGTTGACGTCAAAACTTCAGCATGCTGAAATTAAGGCGCTTTTGAATGAGGAATGCGCAATGAATACGCGGGAGGTTGCCGAACATTTCGGTAGTAAGAAAAAACTAGCGGTGGCGTTAGGAATTCATCCAAGCGCCGTGACGATGTGGGGGGAAACAATTCCGGAGTCCCGCCAGTACCAAATTCAGATTCTTTCTAAAGGAAAGTTCAAAGCCGCTCGAACCGTACGGTGAGACGAATTTTTACCAATCTGCTCAATGAGCCAACTCTGAACGCAACGGCGCCGAGAGAAAACTAGACAATGAAATCGCCAGTACTAGAAACCCGCCGCGCAGTGGTGATCGAGGTCGCAAAGAAATACCCAGGCGGCCAGGTATGCGCTTCAGCTCGCCTCAGTCTCGATCTGAAGCGGTTTAAGAATCAGGTTTATGAGAGCGGCGGTGTTGTTCCTCTTAGCGATGAAGAGGTTTACGTCCTCGAAAGCGAGCAGGGCACCACGCGCCTGCCGGACTACATCTGCGCGATGTACGGCGGTGTCTTTGTGCGTCTGCCTGAGGTTGGCGATCTGGACAACGTAGACATGCACCAGCGCTCTTTGCGTACTTCTGTGAAGCGCGGCCGGGTTGACCAGTTTCTTGCCCTCGCGCTGGAGGATGGCGAAATCACTGCCGTGGAAGCATCGGAGATTTTGGCCTTGCATGCCAAGCACCTGGCTGCCCGGCACGAGGAAGTGACAGCACTGATTGAGTTGCACAAGTCGAAGCGCCCGGCCCGACCGCTAGGCGGGAAGGGTTGATATGCAGTTCACAATCACGATTAACCAGGTGAAAGCGCTGGAGTGGGGGTTGAACTCGCAGCAGGCGCTGCTGTTTTCGTTTGTTTACGAGTGTCCTAGCTGGGCAAGGCCAATCAAGACCGATCACGGGATTTTCTTTGCCTTGAGCAAGGCAAAGATCGTGGAGGAGTTGCCCCTGCTCACCGACAAACCAGACACCGCATACCGACTTCTCAAAGGGCTCGAGACCGCCGGGCTGATCGAACTATCCCACACGTCAAACATCAGTTTGTTTCGTTTGACCGAGAAGGCCAAAGAGTGGAATCGCAAGCTGGATGGGTCGGAAAAATATCCGACCTCTGATGTGTTTGAGGGTCGGAAAAATATCCGATCTACCTCGGAAAAATCTCCGAGCAAGGTCGGAAAAATATCCGAACAGGGTCGGAAAAAAATCCGAGAAGGGTCGGAAAAATCTCCGACAAATCAGGGTACCAGTAATCAGGGTACCAATCAGGTAACCAGTAATCAGGAGAAGCAGGGCGCAAACACGCCCCGCAAATCGTCAAAATTCGACCCGCTGACAGCCAAGCCACAAAACGTCAGCGACGAGGTGTGGGCCGACTGGTGCCAGCACCGCAAGGAAATCCACAAACCCCTCACCGCCAAAAGCTGCGAACAACAGGCCAAGGCCTTGGCGACACACCCAGCCCCCGATTCCGTTCTGGCGCTTTCGATCAGCAACGGATGGACAGGGATCTTCCCTGACAAGCCGGCCAGTCCCGTCCATCCACTTCCGGCTAGTCGTCATTCCGGTTTCGATACTCGCGATTACAAGGCCGGCACCAAGGAGAACGCCAATGGCACCTTCCGTCTCTAATCTCGGCGCTCAGATTGACCGCAAATTCCGCGTCATTGGCCGTCAACCAGCGAGTTGCTTCGATCATGGCGATTACTCGGCGGTCATCCTCAAGAGCGGCGACCTGTCTGGCTGCCCCATCTGCGCGAGCAACAAACGCGACATGCAGGAGCTTGAGCGCAAGCGCTTTCAGTTTCGAATTGTCCAGCATTCAAGCGCCCGGATTCCGAAGCGCTTCGCGGAAAAGACGTTCGCCGACTTCACCGTATCGAACCCGGCGCAGCAGATTGCCCTGGATGCCTGCATCGATTACGTCGACAACTTTTCGAAACATCGCCGGGAAGGTCGCTGCATGTTGCTGCTGGGGAAGGTCGGCACCGGCAAGACCCACCTGGCCATTGCCACGGCCAACTACCTGATCAACGAATGCATGGTCAAAGCGATCTACCGCACGGTGGGCACACTGATCGGCGAGATCCGGGCGACGTTCAATGATCGTTCAGGTGAGTGCGAGGCGCACATCCTGCGTGAGGTGATCGGCGCGGATCTGCTGGTGCTCGATGAAGTCGGTGCGACCAAGCAAAGCGAGTTCGAGCTGGCGACCCTGTTCAGCATCATCAACGGTCGTTACGAGCAATGCCGGCCAACGATCATCGTCAGCAACCTGTCTCCCAGCGAATTGAACGATGCCATTGGTGCGCGCTGTGTCGACCGCATCCGCGAAAACGGTTGTATTGGCGTGACATTCGAGTGGGAATCTCAACGCGGTAAGGAGGGCTTCTGATGGGGATCAGCTTGGAAATACCTGATCGCCGCTTGGCTGTTCCGGATCCGAAAAACTATCGGTTTGCCGTGTTCTGTTGCTCTTTCAAGCTGGACTTGAGTGATACACCAGACCATGCCTTGGTGCTGTTCGCAGACAAGGCCATGGCCAAGCGGTATGGCGCGTGGATGTGGCCTTCAACGTACGAGGTGGTGGACCGTTTCGCCCAAATGGAGGCGACCGATTGAGCGCCCTGATCAAGACCTTGACCGTAAAATTGTCCGACGCCGAAATTCAGCGCAACGCCAAGCTTGAGCATGTGCGCGATCTGCGTGATGCCAGTCACCCCGCACTGCACTTCCGTTATGCGAAGAGTCGCGCGCGCGGGTCGTGGTACCTGCTGAACAAACGGAAGTGGCACCGCATCGGCGCCTTTCCCGACCTGTCCACCAAGCAGGTGATCGCGGCGTTACCGGCCGTGCGCTTACGCGTGGCGGCCGATGGCGCGGCCAGCGTTTCGGGGTGGGTCACCGTCGGCGAGCTGTTGGACTGGTTTGCCGATCGCATGGCCCGTTCGCGCGCGCTCTCTGCCAAGCGTCGTGCGGCCGGCAAGTCTGCCATCAATCGCCAGCTCAAGCCGCGCCTGAAAGACCTGCTGATACACGAGGTGAGTGCGCAGACCCTCGACCAGCGGCTGATGTGGCCGGGTCAGGAAACGTTGTCGCTGTCGTACGTCCAGCAGTTGTATCGGCTGCTGGCCGGGGCCTTTCGTCAGGCCCGCAAACTGGACTTGATCCCTATCAACCCGATGGCCGAACTCAAGTTCATCCACTTCACAACGGCGCGCATCTTGCCCAAGCCCGCCCGCCTGCGCGATATCCAGCTGCCTGAGCTGATGGAGGAGCTGACCGAGCGTTTCGAGCGTGCGCCGTCTGACGCCATGCTGGCCTTGATGATGCTTTGCCACGGTACCCGCATCGGCGAAACCCGCCAATCTCGCTGGGCTGATATTGCGCTGGCTGAGCGTGAGTGGTTCCTGCCGGCCGAACACACCAAGAGCAAGACCGAGCTTCGGGTACCGCTGACCGACCAAGCCTGCGCGCTGTTGCGCCGATACCGCACCTGCCAGCATGCCAACGGCTACGAGGGTGCCTATCTATTCCCGTCACGCCGTGGTCTGCCGCTGAGCGATAACCAGGCCAGCGCGGTGTTCACCCGATTGGGGCAGGGGGCATGGACCAGCCACGACCTGCGCAAGGTCGCGCGTACCGCCTGGACCGACCTTGGCATCGACGGGCACATCGGCGAGATGCTGCTGAACCACTCGCTCGGCAAGATTGCTTCGACGTACATCAACACCCAGGCCAAAGAGCAGCGCCGGCTGGCTCTGGTGAAGTGGCACAACTGGTTAGATGGGCGCGGCTTTAGTGCGATTCACGAGCAGACAGGCGCTAGATATGAAGATTCGCAAAACATCGTAGACGCCTTGAACGGCGCGGCCTGCGAGTCGATTCCGCAATTTGTTAAAGGCGAGGATTTAAAACATGCATAAAGGGCATGGGCATGGTTTTAAGTGGCCGCGGATCGAGCTGGAACCCTGCCCGATCTGCAAAGGCAAAGCGGTGGTGCAGGGGATTTCTTATGAGCAGATTTGCACCGATTGCAATGGCTCAGGTTGGGTAGTTATGGGTAGCAGGGTGGTGCTTTCTTCGGACGAACTGGTGACTCAGTTGAGCTTCAAATTGCAGCAGGCTCAGCGCGAAATTGAATTGCTGCAGCGAGGTCCAACGACATCTGGCCCAGCCAAGTACTACCAACAGAACAACCGTCGCGGTGCCGGCGGCACAAATTACACAGGGGATTGAAAGTATGATGATTCGTAAGCCGGCAGGCCGACCGCTGGGAGATACCGAGTACTTGTTGGAGCAGTGGGGATGGTGGCGGTCGGACGGGGCAGGGATACCCAATTACACCTCACCCACATTTGCGCTGATGCGCCAGGCGATGCCGCAAGTGTCGCCGAGTAAAAATTATTGCATCACCGATGACTGGGCCATGGCCATCGACAATGCTGTAGCCAGACTCGCACACCGTGATCAACAGATGGGCGAAATTATTTGGCTGTACTACGGTGCCAAATGGGCCATGGTTCGGGTTGGCAAGTACTACGGCATCAGCGAAGGGAAAACACGGGAGCTGGCAAGAGCAGGTGTGGCGTGGATTGATTGTGCTGTCGATGATATGCGGCAAGCTGCTTAGTCGAACCGACCGCCTGTTTGCAATGAATTTGACGTCGAAGCTTCGACACATCGCCAGAAAAAATGCCCCAAAGCAGCCCATCATGTAGGGCTGCTATCGGCCGATTCTGTTGAAAAAGTCGGCCATGGTTTACGCGGCAGAAAAGTAAACGCTTGAGATTGAAATCTTTACTTTGTGCAGAGGATTCCGGATTCAGATTTCGCGTAGCTGCGCGCAAAAAAGGCATTTTGAGCAGCCAGTACGCGGGTAGTCTGGAAGTACCGACTTTTTCAACACAATCGGCCAAAAGCTGCCACTCAACCGTCACCTTCCTAAAGGCGCGATTGTCTAAATGGCCTCACGCCCCAGCCGGCGTGGAGGGCAGAAACTTCACGCTAGGCATGTACTCGAACATTTGATGTCATTCATTGGTTCGGGCCGCTCCCATTAATGGATGTCGAACAAGTATTTACAGTAATCCCACACAGCACCGGAGAAAATCGCACCTATGGCCACCGTGAAAAGGGTGGCCGTCCTGCGGCCCAAACTACTGATAAGAGAAGCCGGTCTCCATGTAACTAAATTTTGATTCGCGTTAGTCAGATGCGGCGACCACAGCATGGCAGCGATTACAGGAATCACGCCGAGCCCTATTGCAGTGATCGAAGGTAGAGAGATGGAGTTGCTCCAGTACTTTACAATGAGGGCATAAGCGGTGATAGAAACAATCAAAAACAACACGCAAGGGCAGACAATCACCTTCAAAATATAGACGAGGCGATCATAGCTTTTTCTGATTTGGCCCTCGGCGGTCGTCGTTTCATTCAGCTGGGTCTCGGTGGCCAACCGAATCCTTCTCTCGGACTCAAGCTCTGAGCTGACGCCACTTAGGTTACCGGATACGGCTTCCAGATCACGCGCCACAGCCAAGCGGTTTTGTTTTTCCTCCTCTAGCTTGTTTCCGGCAGCTTTCAAATCTTCCGATACCACACCGAGATCATGCACCGCCGTGTTATGCAGAGCGATTAGCTCCTCCTTGACGAGTTCAAATACTTCTTCATTCGAAGCGCTTGCGCTTCTGAGCCGAGTGCGTAACGCCTGGTTCGTCAGCAGGACGTTTATTGTCGTTTCGGTAAAGTCTCCCACATCCTCAAATCGGGATATGGATTCCAGAATCTTGACGGTGACCTTTTCGTCCTCAGCGTCGAATGATTGAAAGTAGAGAGACAGTCTCAAGCTGTCGACCAAGACGACATCCAGCTCAGCGCTTCTGGGGATCCAAAATTGTATAAGTTGGATCAGGCTACTGGGATGAAGTACCAAAGGCAGGCCACTACCTTTAGCCGAGCGTTTTTGTCGATCAAAATTAATCAAACGCCAATCTATAGTAACCGCCCAGTATTCGACGTCGAAAGGCGAATGATCGTTCTCCGAACGCCTATCCTTGACCGCGTGCCACAGAACAGAGTCATGAAGTAGAGTCTCGTAACCCTTGCGCTTGGCCTCAGGCAGCTCCACCTCCTCACGACCCATCTCAGTGAGAACGTCATCAATAACATCCTGCCTGACATTGTACCTGGCAGGGCTTGCGTCCAATATTTTGATGCCTTTCCCTTCAAGAACAGACCGCATGTCCTCTACATAGGGTCGAAAGAATACTTCCGCACTCAGGCCCGGCGTCTTCGAAGCGGCATCAAAGAATTTCTTTGCAATGCTGGGAAGAGGTTGGGTCAAGGCGGACCGTGACATGGCTCTGGATGTACGTATTCGTTCAACCATTCGTATTTGACTGGTCAAAACCCGTTGTGCCTCGTCCAGCGTACTGGGTAGGACGTAAAGCACTATTTCAAAATTCTTACCCGTACGTTCCGTGATCTCAACCAGAGAAAGCGCCGAATCGTCCCCAGGGTTATCGTGTAGCTTCAGGATGGAGAAAAGAAAATTGGTATCAAGCACCACTTTAACTGTGCGCTTCTTTCGTTGACCTTCAATAGCTTTCAATGTGGTGGCATTGAGCTGAGAGGCCTCAGCAAAGAAGTGAGCCCTCATAAGGCGTAGTACATGGCTTCGACACGCTTCATTTGCTGGAGCAAAAAAAATAGACAGCGTATGCCGTAGTCCTTCCTGACAGGTTTGGGAGTATTTTGCGAGAAATGGATCAAGCCAGTCGACGTCTCGTTCGAGCTGGCCATCTACAAGGAGATGGAACAAGTTGGCACCAGAGACCTGGACCGTGCGCTGAAGGCACTTTGTGAACTCACCGTAAACGTGTTCCGCGTCGAGCTTAGGGCAGAACTTCGTACAGTTGACCACAAATACTTCTTGGCAGGTTTTTGCCTCCTTTATTGCAATCTCTCTGGCCGCTGCAAGCTCTGCTCGCTTGGCTTCAGTGAGCTTGTATTTCTTGGCTATAACCGAGACCGCCCCCTGTGAAGACAGAGTATCCAGCTGGGCCAGAAGCAATTCCTCAACAACATTGGTGCAAAGATCATCTCTCAGCTTCAGCTGGAGTTCGCCTAAGCTCACCGGTTTGCTAAGTTGCCACAAAGCACTTTGTACGACCTGGCCCAAGGCTTTTTTCCACCACCCTGACTCGTTCAGTTCAACGTGGTGTATTAGGGAAACAGTCTCAGCAGACAGCGGTTTCGTAATCATTGACCTTCCTTTCTTCGCCTGCAAAACACTTCCTTAAATTGACGTCAAAAAATCATACGAGTGCTAGAGAAGCACAGTCTAGAGCGATGTAATCTTGATACGCTACTATTTTGCCATACGCACCACAAGCTCAATGTACGGGCGTAGAACCGAGCTTAAAAATTGAACAAATTAATCAGGAACAAACCAAGGTATTGGTACTGCTGAGCGGCCGCTTCGGGTCGCTTTATGCCTTTGCTGACAGGCAGCTATGGGTCTGATAGCCACCACCAGCCATTGTGACTGATCCACCCTTGTCTTCCCTCAACGTGGAGGACGAGCCATGAACACTGTTGCTAGATACCGCCATCAGCCGTGGAACAAGGGAAAGCTTGTCGGTCAGAAAGCCCCGCTCAGAGTCAGAGATATCTGGGCTATCCGAGTAAGACTTCAGCTTGCTGAGAAGACGCGTGATTTGGCGCTCTTCAACTTGGCCATCGATAGCAAGTTGCGTGCCTGTGACTTAACTAAATTGCGGGTCCGAGACATTGCCCATGGGGAGCATGTGTCGTCACGGGCCATCGTGATGCAGCAGAAAACTCAACACCCATTGCAATTTGAAATCACTGAACAGACCCGAACGGTTTTGGAAGCGTGGATGCGCCAGGCGCATCTCCGCAGTGAGGATTTCTTGTTCCCGAGCCGCTTGCACGCTTCAGAGCATTTATCCACCAGGCAATACGCTCGAATAGTCAAAGCGTGGGTGACAACCATTGGCCTTGACCCAACCATGTATGGTACTCACACGCTACGGAGAACCAAGGCTTCGTTGATTTATCGCAGGACGAAGAACTTGAGAGCGGTCCAACTCCTGCTTGGTCATACAAAGCTTGAAAGCACTGTCAGGTACTTGGGAATCGAAGTCGATGATGCCTTGGAAATGGCGGAGCAGACGGAGGTGTGACCATTCACAGCGACGGTCGTGCCAGACCGTCGCTATCCGTCCCTCTACCAGTCAATTGTGTCTAAAAAGTCAGGGGGCCATTCAAATCAGAGGGCAGTCCTGGACCTCACTGAGTGATCTAAGACTGGCGTACCCTCATAATGGAATCTGTGATGGCTTGAGCATTTGTGTCCAGCGTTTCCATTGCCGATATCGCATTAGCGGCGACACTGCCGACCCCATTTTCTGACAACCACTTGGTTATTTCTTCTATCGCGGCACATAGGGCGTGCTGGTTGTGGAGGAGCAATGTCAGAGCGTCCGCTGTGGCGATTTTGCAATTTGAGTTATCGGGCATGACGGTCGTCCTTGAGTAATGATGCCGGAAGCCTAGCTCATCTCGCCGTTGCCTTTCCCAGATCTACCCAGCTATTTGGATTCGATCTGACGGTCATTTGGACCGAATTTGACCTGTACGTCCCTAGGTTATGACCGGCAGAGGTCGACCCAAAGCTGTCGGTGAGCATTTGGTGAAAGAGTTCAATAAGACGTCAGCACTCAGAACCTGGGGCTGGATTTTCATCATTGATGGCACGCCTCAGGTTTTGCCGCCCACATCGCTTTATAGCTCTCCATTACTGCGTGCCTTGAGTGGTCAAGTACGATGCAAACGCTTGGTCAAGTCAGGTGAAATTTCCCAGGGAATGGGGCTTCAGCTATCCATCCCCAAGTGGCCCATCGAGTGTCACACCGATGATGGGCGCCCTTGGTTCAAAAATCGACCCTCCAAAAACCTCGTCGAATGCGGTTTCCACGTCTTTGAGGTACTTGAGGATAACGTCCAAAAGACCGCGAAACGTATCGCAATGCCACCTAACGTGAGGAGTAATCAGCTTCAGCACCCTGCTCTTAAAGTCATCCAGATCTTTAGGCAAACCTAGTAAGACGTCCGACCCCAAAACTGGCGACATGGCTCGAAAATTAAACATAGACAATGACATCACTGGGACAGCGTGCAGCGCGTACAGGAGATCAAACTTTTCCTTCTGTTCCGGGCCCAAGGCATCGTAAGCGCGATCTCGAACGCCATTGCACGGCTCTACGTACTGGAGGGGGGTATCAGCCGTATCGCCGATGAGTGGGCAGAAATACCGGGTCCACCACGCCTCAAAATAACGCTGCTGGAACTCTAGGTACGTCATACCGACGATGTTGGTATTTTGTGTGTAGCGCTGGGCGCCCTTTTGGAGACCATACTTCGAGATGATGAAGCCGATGTTTGCCCCCGTTTCATGCATTACAGTAGTGAACGAGTGCACCACGGCCTGTGGAATGGCGCTTCCCCAATTCTTGCATTCCACGATGTACTTGATCTTGTCGACACTTCGAACGTCCACAGCCAGCACGTCCACATTTACGGATCCCCGCGGCGTATCGAGATCAACCTCAACCTCTGCGGTTAAGCCAACATTGCGGAAAATTCGTTGCACACCACTTTGAAGGTCCCGCCAGTCTTGTGGTAGCGGATCGTCGATCACAGCTGCGTCTCCCGTTGCAGTTCGCGGCGTGAGAGACTACTTCTTCACAAAGGCGACGTCCACAGGCTAGCTACAGCCCAGACCTCAAGTAACGCAATTGGTCAGCTGCCACCGGGGATTGATCCTGGCGGTGTGCTTAGAAGCGACTGCTGCACTGGCCACATTCAATCCAAGGGTGGTCTCATGGAGTACGAGCTGGAGGACGGCTCGACGCTTGAAGGTCGGTTTGCGGGACTTATCCGGCGATATCCAACCTGATATCCTCCCGGCCCTATCGCAAAGGTAAGGCTGGGAGCCTGAGATGAGTTTTATCCCGAGCTGTGACAACAGACACGACGCCATTAGCTCTCTTGCTGAGATCTACGCTGTTTCTACCGATGAGATCGAACGAGTGCTTCTAGCCCCGGCAGTGCTGGAAATCGCACAGGTGTACTCTGAAATTAAGCGGCCGGAGTTCCATGGGGTTGTTTGGCACCTGCTAAAAGCCTACCCGCGCGATGACATCACCCACGCGTATTACTACCACTCTACGAGTTATGCGGGGTGCGACTCGTGGTTTGCCGAGGGGTTGTTGGGTTCTTCCCAAGGCGTGGGGCGCTTCTTGGATAAGATCATGGAGTGGGTACCCCCCGAAAAACGATCAACTGCAAAACAGCGGGCTGAGGGTATTGTGAAGCTTCGCAGCGAGTATGAAGGGTCTACAGCTGCGGGCACGGGCCCTTACGCGTGGAACACCTTCACTGCTGCAAGCCACAGTGAAAGCGGCATCCGATACCGCGTACCAGAGGCAGTCCAAGATCTATGGTCTAGCAGCTTTTGCGGAAGTGGCGGATTTGTCGACCTGCGCAGTGTTATAGAAGAGCGACTGAAGCCTGTCGTAGTCAAGTTCAAAGGGGAAACGACTGACATCGAGGACTACTGTGCGTCACTTTGGGCCTACCTGCTTTCGGATGACGGAGAATGTCACCTCACCCACACCTTCAAGGGCACCGGACAAACCATTCCCCGCGAGGACATCGCCGCGGTAATTGACGTGTAACGACTTGAAGGCTGAACCGTATGAATGGCGAAATGATTGATTCGCCGTTCGAATCAATTGTAGGAAACACGAGCCCCCTGACCCCCAAGATCAGCGCGAGTGTCTGGCTAAAGAAGGAGCTGGGCGGAGGCTTCAATGTCGCAGGTGGAGGACGGTATGAGGGTGAGCGCTTTACCTCACCGAACAACAAGGTGTCGCTTGATTCGTACACGACGGCTGAATTGGCTGGCGTATATCGAAACGAGCACTACGACGTGAGGCTGAATGTCGATAACCTATTTAACCGTGAGTATTTAGTTTCTGCCAAGGCAGGTAGTGATAACCCCAACTACCCCGGGGCGCCTCGCAGCGCCAGCCTGCGTGTAGATTATCGCTTCTAACGAATTAGCATCCCGGCCAATGGGGCGTAGCAGTTGTTCGCGATTTACCGTTTTCGACCCGGTGCAGCCAGTCAGCAGCGACTGAAGTCGGTCAAAAAATGACAGGCTAGAGTGTGCCAGGACAAATCGATTTCTGCTGCTACTATGTCTGGTTATCTTATTTAGTAGACTTGCTATCTTCATGGATTTTTGCTCTTAATAATGCAGGCCCGTAAGATTCGATCCACGTCGCCTCTCCGGCGCTGAGCCGCATCGAAGTTGAATCCCTTTGCAGAATGACTCCCGTTTTTAACTCATTTATGAAAACCTTCAAAACTTGATTTCGAAAGGCTTGGGTTTGATTGCTGTCGTCATAAATGAAAAGGTAAAATACTAACGCACCGATTATAACTGTTCTAGTTATGAATCCACCCTTTGAGCCCGCGATGTGGACCTTTCCAACGCGAGCGATGAGCGGATTTGTCTTCCCACATGGGGACAATGGAATTCCGATTTTTTGCAATCTAATAACTTCCTCAGCCGAATGCTGAGCTGGTGACAAAAGCTGAACAACTACCTCAAAGTCGCGCATTCCAGCTGGGTCGGAATGAAGGATATAATTTATCGAGTTCGAAAAAATATGCGAGTGCAATCCGTCTATGCGCATTGCGTTAAACGAGAGTTTTAATATCCACCTTAGTAACATATCGTAGTCGTAGACTAGCTCGATGTTTTTTTGTAAAAATACGTCAGTTAGTATTCCGTGCTGGCGAAGAAACTGGCTTGCGTGGCTATCGAGTTTGCCAAGCAGTACATGATTGCATCTCTCGCAAACATCTTTAATTGTAAATTGGCCGCCTACAGTTTTTTTTGCAAACTCATTCCAGCCTGATATTTTGTAATTGTTTTTTTCATAATAATCATAAATAAAGTGAGGAATGATGTGCTCACGGGTTAACTTTCTATCTGTAGGCCCGCAATATGCGCAAATTAATATTTTTTCGTTCAAGAAAAATCTCCTTTATAGGGGGGCAGTGTCGCGCGCTAGATGTTGTTGCGTTCTCGCTCTTGTTGAGTATGTTATCTTGCAATTAATTTTAGGTATGCCAGATAAAGACTTATAACAGGATTAAGTGTTACCGGCTCAAGGCTTTACCTGTCAGCTTACCCCAAAGATAGTGCCTTCGGTAAGTGGATCGAACAGAGAGAAAATATGAAAGGCCTTTGCTTTCACTTTCCGGTGATTCAAGGCTACGGAAGTCAGAAGTGGAAATTTTAAACGCTGCCTGTCGCTATTCATAATTTTGCAAGCCCTAGTATGGGAGGGCGATGTAGTTCTACCAATCTGCATCGGTCTAATTCAAGCACGCACATCCCGTTTTTTCTTGTGGATCTGTTATTCTTGGCTCTAGGTGGATGTCCGCTATTGGCCGATTGCCGATTGCCGATTGCCGATTGCCGATTGCCGCCTGTCGCGCGAGCAACTTGCCAACTTCATGCATCAACTGGCTAGGGGCAATTTCGTATTGACTGCGGAAAAGCCTTTTCCGCGCGGAATAGACCTGCTTTTATAGCAGCGTGTGTTGCTGTGAACGCAGCGAGACGCCTTTCAAGAACCCGGCCACTGAGTCGGGTTTTTTGTGCCCATTTTTGAGCCCTGTCATCGAACAGGGCTTTTTCGTTTTTGGTTCCGCCACGCCCTTCGCTCCGAGCTGGGAAGTGCAGCTGGAACCAATCTATTGAGCTTCCCGAAAGGGAGAGATCCGGATGACAAACATGCCCGATAAACCAGACACCTGGCTGCTCGTTCTCGCATGGCTAGGGCAACATGCACCCACGATCTACGCCGGAGCATTGTCATTCGTGGTCGGTGCCTTGCGGATCATTTACGGCGGTGGCACGCGACGGCAGGCACTGCTTGAAGCTTCGCTTTGCACGCTGATTACCATTGGCTTGATTCCACTATTGGAATACTTCGGTCTACCGCAAAACTTCGCCACAGCGGCGGGTGTATTCATTGGTTTCCTTGGCGTGAAGAAGATTGCCGATCTGGCCGATCGGTTCGCCGACCTCCAATTTCCAAAATCGGATTCGGCGCCATGAAGCGCAGTTCTTGGGTGCTGCCTGTTGTGATCCTGCTGGCCTATGCGGTCACGGGCCACATCCATTGTGGTGAGTCGCCTGCATGTCAGCCGCTCGCCGCTCAATCATTCAATCGTGAGGTTTAGAGAATGGCCTACACCCAATACGAAACCGTCGTCGCCAATACTCCTGATGAGCTGACGGCCAAGCTGGCACAGGCCATTGCCGATGGCTGGCAGCCTTACGGTAGCCCTGTCTCCATCACCGAAGGCTTTCAAGTGCTTCAGGCTGTAGTGAAGGGATCGAGCAATGTCGGTGGTACGCCAGGCGACATTACCTCGGACAACATCACGGACGCCTCGGATGTCGGTAAGGCGGTGTTGGTGAGTGTCGACGCCGCCGCTGCGCGTACCGCGATCGGTGGTGGGACTTCGGACTTCTCGGGGAGTTACAACGATCTGAGCGATAAGCCTGCCATTCCAGTGGAGGGCGATGCCGCAATGCTGGAAACCGGTACCGACCTCATTGCGCATACCTGGTCAGCCAAGGTGATCCATGACGAGATTGCGCGCCAGATTGCAGCGTTACCGGCATGATCTTCATGCAAGCGATTGTGACGGCGTCCGTTTGAAGCGCGGCCTTCAACCAGGGAGGATCGAGGTTTCCAAATGCACCGGGGACCCTGGCAACTTCCAAGGAACACGGGGCATAAGACTCGCGCAAACGCGTTAGCGGCACCCCACCAAAGTTAGTTAACTGGTTAACTCGCGTGGTTAACCGGGCTGAAAGGCTTGTGGGCCGTGGCTTACAGGGCGGTTAACTAAGGAGTTAACCTGGTTAACTCGATGGTCCCCTGATTCGCCTGCAAGCCAAGTAAACCGTGGCTTACAGCGCGGTTAACTAAGGAGTTAACCGAGTAAAACAGTTGGTTAACTCCCCCAGCAGCGTTAAAAAACACCTGAAAGCCAAGCAGGCTGTGGCTTGCACAGCGGTTAACTCGCTGAATAGTCCATCGACAACACCCAAACCCATTTGAGTTTCGGGGTTCGGGACGTCCTCCATCAACGGGCGCTCCGAATACCGTCATTGCAAACCCCGGGCGCTCCCAGCGTGCCGGTTTTTTTCGTTTCTGCCGCAAGGCAAACCAAATCCCTCGCGGGATACCCATGCAGGCTAGGGCTGTACACCCGAAAGGGACGGGTACGCCTCCGTCTCTGCCTGCATACCTTTTTTAAAGTGGCGTATCAGGAGTGCGTAATGAGTGAATGCATTTTGAGTGAAGTCGACTTTCAGCAGATGGTGATGGCCGATCAGGGAAAGGTGGTGACCACTTCACTGCGCGTTGCTGCCTACTTCGGCAGGGCGCACAAGGCTGTGTTACGTAAGATTGCCAACATGAAGTGTTCGTCCGAATTCAACCGGCGCAATTTTGCGCTCGTTGAATACCTGGATGCGAAGGGTGAGCAACGCCCCATGTATGAGATGACCAAGGATGGATTCATGTTTGTCGCCATGGGGCTGACTGGTGAGAAGGCCGACCAGATCAAAGAGCGCTTCATTGATGCCTTCAACTGGATGGCCGACCAACTGCTCAAGCGCGTCATGGTTTACGACCATCTTCGCAATGAACTGATGTTGGAGTACCGGCAAGAGAAGAGCATTGCCAGTTTGGCCGGACGCACCTTGCAGCGCTGGCAGATCAAGAAACCGGCTATTGAAACCAGGATCATGCTCATCGAGCAGGGTGGCCAGTACCGCCTGTTCCATGCCTGAGAGGGATAATAACCCGCAGCACATGGAGGCCTTCGTCGGAGAATCCGACACCAAATGTTTTAGCCGTCTCGAGCTGCCGGCTTACTTTAAGGCATGGTCATGACAACACTCACCAAAGCGGAGTTCGCCACGCGCCAAGGCTGGTCAAAACCCTACGTGTCGAAGCTGGCCAAGAGCGGACGCCTGGTGTTGATGGCGGACGGCATGGTGGATGTCGAAGCCACGGATCGCCTGCTGTTCAGCACCGCGGACCCGAGTAAAGCCAATGTGGCGGCGCGGCATGAGCGCGAACGGATTCAGCGCCGACCGGAAGGCAATGCCCCGGCACCCCAAATTGTTTCGCACCAAGCGCCATTGTCGGTCGAGGGTATCCCGGACTTTCAGGAGTCCCGTGACTACCGCGAGTTTTACGAGTCACGCCTTACCGAAAGCGAGTTTCACAAGAATCGCGGCGCCCATGTCGAGCTGGAAGCCGTTAAAACGGCGGCGTACACGAGCGGGCGGATGCTGCGTGATCTGTTGCTGGGCATGCCGCCACAGTTGGCCCCCGAGCTGGCAGCCATGAGTGATCACTGGCAAATCGAGAAGCACCTTACCGCTGCATTGCGTCGGGTGCTGGACGATGCCGAGCGGATCTCCTCGACAGACCTCATCCATTCTTTGACTGCAGCGAGTTAACTCATGTCAGCGGAAATGCCCGACGGTGCAGCGGTGTACCGGGAGGCATATTTCCGCGGGCTGCGGCCCGAGCCGGATGTCTGGATCGATCAGTGGGCCGACGAGTACATGCGTATTCCGCGCGATGCCGGCGCCGCCGAACCCGGGCAGTACCGCACGGCGCGTACACCCTATGCCCGCGAGCCCATGCGGTGTTTGTCACCGGCCCATCCGTGCAAGCGCGTGGTCACCATGGTGGCCTCGCAGTTGATGAAAACCCAGATCGCCTTGAACTGGATCGGTGGCCTGATCCATATGGCGCCGTCGAACATTCTCACGCTGCTACCCAGTTTGGGATTGGCCAAACGCGTCTCGTCGCGCATCGGCAAGACCATCAAGGCCACCCCGGTACTGCGCGAGCGTGTGGCGGCGAACCGTGCCCGCGATGCGCGCAACACCATGGACACCAAAGAGTTCGAAGGGGGGTCGTTGTATGTAACCACGGCCGGCTCGGCAGCGAACCTGTCGGAGTTGTCGGCCCGCTACATCTATGGTGATGAAGTGGATCGCTGGGTGGTGGACGTCGGCGATGAGGGCGACCCGATTGAGCTGGCCGAAACCCGGGGCAGTACGTTTGGGCGTAACGCCAAGTTCTACTTTTCCAGCTCGCCGACAATCCGGGGCGCCTCGCGCATTGCCGATTTGTTCGAGTCCAGCGACCAGCGTTTTTACTACGTGCCATGTCCGACCTGTGGGCACATGCAGGTCCTCGAATGGGAGCGCCTGCATTACTCGACGGATTGCCAACTGGCGCACTACGAGTGTGCCGGACCTGACTGTGACGTGCTGATCGAAGAGCATCACAAGGGTGAGATGTTGGCCAAGGGTGAGTGGCGCGCACATGCCCAGGGCGATGGCGAAACCGTCGGCTTCAACCTCAATGCGTTGTACTCGCCGCCCGGCTGGACCGGTTGGGCCGCGCAGGCTAAACAGTTTGAAAAGGCCAAGACCGCTATGTCCCGCGGTGATCTGGAGCCTATGCAGGTGTTTTACAACACCCGTCTGGCCAAGGTCTGGGACAGCGCCCAGGAGCAAACCAAAGCCGATGTGCTGATGGCCCGGGCCCGCCTTGAAACCTATGGTCTGGGTTCGATGCCGTTTGCCGTGCTGATGCTCACCGCCTCGGTCGACGTTCAAGCCAACCGTCTGGAGTTTATGGTGGTGGGGTGGGGCGCCGGCATGGAGCGCTGGATTATCGACTACCAGGTGATCTGGGGTGATCCCTCCGATGAGCGTACCTGGTCGGTGCTCGACGACAAACTCAAGGCGCGTTACCCGCATCCATGTGGTGCGCAGCTGACGATCCGCGCCGCCGGCATCGACTCTGGCGGCAACCACACCGACGAGGTGTATCAGTTCTGCCGGCTGCGCCGCTGGCGCAACATCTTCGCGGTAAAGGGCGCGAGCAAGCCGGGTCGACCGGTGATTGCGCAGCGGCCATCGATGATGGATGTCACCTGGAAAGGCCTGACCGAGCGCAAAGGTGTCGAGCTGTGGTTCGTCGGTACCGACACGGCCAAGGACTGGATTTACAACCGCTATCCGGTGGACGACGGTCCCGGCGCGCTGCACTTTGCCAACGACCTGCCGGACGATTTCTTCGCTCAGTGTGTCGCCGAGCGCAAGGTGACCCGCTACGTCAAAGGCTACAAAAAAATCGAATGGGTCAAGGGCAAGGCGGAGCGCAACGAAGCCCTGGACTTGATGGTGTACAGCCTGGCAATGGCGCATTACTTGGGGCTGAATCGCTACAAGGAACACGACTGGGATCGGGTAAAAACCGCCCTGTTGCAGGCGGTTCCCCCAAGTGAGAAAGCCGTCATGGTTGAGCGTATCAGCACTCCGGCGACGCCACGGCGGCCACCGGCTGATCCCGTATTGCCAACGGCCAAGCCGGCAGCAGCACCGCTACCCATTGCACGGCCCCCACAGCGTCGCACCTCCAGCAGCGGCTACCTCAAAAAACGGCGCTGAGTGGTAGCGCGCATTTGCACATCACGTTGTCTTTTACCTTAGAGCGATCTCATGGCCTTTACCCAACAGCAACTCGATGCAGTCGAGAAGGCAATTGCGCGCGGTGAAAAAATCGTGCGCTACGCCGATCGCAACGTCGAGTACCGCGACATCGACGAATTGCTCAGGGCACGTGACGAAATCCGTAGCTCGTTGATCGCGGCGGCCGGACCTCGTTCGCGCATCGTGCGGCTTTACCATGGAGGCAAGGGACTGTAATGGCTCGTCACTTTCCCACCTTGGGTCGTAGCGGATTCCTGATCCCGTCGAACATCAAGGCCAGCTATGAAGGCGCTGCCGAAGGGCGTCGTTCCGCCAGTTGGGATGCGCCCGACGCTGGTTTCAACAGCATTGCCATTCCGGCGTTGCGCAACCTGCGTTCACGTTCACGTGCGGCGGTGCGTAACGACCCGTACGCCTTCAACATCATCGACAAACGGGTCAGCAATCTGATCGGCACCGGCATCACGCCGCGGCCGAAAACTCAGGACGATGAACTTCGGCATCTGTTGCAGGAGCTTTGGGCCGACTGGACCGAAGAGTCCGATGCCGACGACCTCACCGACTTTTATGGACAGCAGGCGTTGATCGCCCGGACGGTGGAAACCGCCGGTGAATGTTTTGTCCGCCTGCGTCCGCGCAGCCTCGACGAAGGTTTCGTGGTGCCGTTGCAGCTTCAGGTGCTGGCCCCGGAGTTTGTGCCGCACGACAAGTTCGAGGCTGCGCGCAACGGCAACACCATCCGTGCCGGGATCGAGTTCAGTCCAGACAGCCGCCGGGTCGCGTACTGGATGTATCGCTCGCACCCCGGTGATGCCTCTTCATTGAACAGCGGCTACAACCAGCTGGTGCGGGTACCGGCTAGTCAGGTGCTGCATATTTTTGAACCGGTCGAACCGGGGCAGTTGCGTGGCTTGCCGCGCCTGTCGCCGGTGCTCAAGCGCCTGCGTAGCCTGGACAACTACGACGATGCGGTGTTGTTCCGCCAGGAGGTGGCCAACCTGTTCGCCGGCTTTATCAAAAAGCCCTCACCAGACGATATTCAAACCCCGGTGGACCCGGTCACCGGGGCGCCACTGAACCTCGCCTCGGATGGTTTCACGCCCATGGTCGCGCTGGAGCCCGGGACTATGCAGGAGTTGTTGCCGGGGGAGGAGGTCGAGTTTTCCTCGCCGCCGGATGCCGGGAACAACTATCCAGATTTTATGCGTCAGCAATTGATGGCGGCGGCCGCCGGCGCCGGGATGCCGTACGAGATCCTCACCGGCGACATGCGCGAAGTGAATGACCGTGCGCTGCGGGTGGTGCTCACCGAGTTTCGGCGCCGACTGGAGCAGCTGCAATTCGGTGTGTATGTGCACCAGTTATGTCGCCCGGTGCGAGCAGCGTGGATGGACATGGCGGTGCTCAGTGGCGCCGTGTTGTTACCCGATTATGCCCAGCGGCGCCGTGAGTACCTGCGTACGCGCTGGGTGCCCCAAGGCTGGGCCTATATCCATCCGGTTCAGGATGTTCAGTCACGCACGATGGAAGTTAACGCCGGCTTTGCCTCGCGCAGCGAAATGGTCCTGCGTACCGGTTATGACGCCGAAACGGTGGACGAAGAAAACGCCGCCGATGCCGAACGGGCTCGTGGCAAGGGTCTCAACTACAGCACGCTCGTCGAACTGCTTCAGGCGCTCGACGACAAGGAGCAAGCATGAGCAAGAATACGACTCCGCGCATTTACAACAAGGCCGGTCAGCCGGTACCGGTGCAGGACAAAAGCTGGTACGCCGTGCACGCCAGTGGCGAAGCCGCCGAGCGGGTGATCGAAGTCTTTGTGTACGGCGAGATCGGCACCTGGGGCATTACCGCCAGTCAGTTCATGCAGGATCTACGCGCCGTGGATGACGGGGTGTCACCGGTGATTGCGGCGTTCAACAGCATCGGCGGCGACCTGTTCGACGGGTTGGCCATGCACAACACCTTGTCGAGGCTGGGCGAGCGTTGCACGGCACGCATCGATGCACTGGCCGCGAGCGCGGCGAGTGTCGCCGTGTGCGGTGCCCACAAGGTAGTGATCGCGTCCAATGCGATGCTGATGATTCACAACCCGTGGACTTACGCGGCCGGCGACGCGGACAGCTTTCGTAAGGTGGCTGATGTTCTCGATCAAACCATGGAGGCGATCATCGCGGCCTACAAGGCCAAGGCACCGGACATCGATGAGGTGGAGTTACGAGAGTTGGTGGCCGCCGAAACCTGGTTGACCGCGAGTGAAGCGGTGGCGCTGGGTCTGGCCGATGAAGTGGGTGACGGGGTCCAGGTCAAAGCGTGCCTGGGGCAGGGCGGGGTGATGCAGCGATACCAGCACACCCCCGCGAACTTGCTAGCCCAGCTCGAAGAGGCACCCGATCCCGCTCCGGAGGTGGATCCAGACAATCCACCCGCACCTGTCATCGACTCAGCCAAGCTGGCATTGATGATTACGCAGCGTTGCGCCGAGTCGGGGATCAGCAATCTGGTCGCACCGCTGCTCAGCTCGACCCAGCTCGAAAGCGAAGAGATCGTCTTGGCGGGTCTGACCCGGGCCAAATCGGTACATGACCTGTGTGTCGCGGCACGTCTGCCAGAGCTGAGCGCCGAGTACGTGGCAGCGGGGCTGGACGAGCCCGCGGTGCGCGCGCGGCTGTTCGACAAGATCGTCAGCAGCGGCAACGGTTTTGAGATCGACAACAGCTTGCCTCTCAATCATGACCCGGCGCCGAAGGTGCAGGCGAAACAACCGGATCCTCCATCGATCTGGGCTGCCCGTCAGGCGGCTCACGGGAGCCAATCCAACAATGCAAAAGGAGCACGCGCATGACCGTAAAGTACGAAACGCTACACGCTGGCGAGTTTCTGCTCTCCGAGGGGGCCGGGAAGATTTCCCGCGAATCCATTCTGGTGGCAGCAGGTGCGGCATTGAATGCCGGGCAGGTGCTGGGGCTGATCGCGGCGAGCAATGAGTTTGCCCCCTACGATCCTGTCGCCGTTGATGGCACTGAAGTGGCGGCCTGCATCCTCTACGGGCCGCTGGGTGAATCGACTGAAGAGCGTCGGGCCAGTGCGGTGGTACGGCTGGCGGAGGTCAGCGAGGTGCATTTGATCGGCCTCGACGCTGAGGCCGAGGTTTCTCTGGCGGCTCAATTCGTGATTGTTCGTTAAGTCAGTCCCCCTTTTTCCAACCCCGCCCTGTGCGGGGTTTTGTTTTTCTGGAGAGTCACTTCATGGCCGACATTGGCATTTTTACCGACGATGTTTTTTCCGTGTCTTCGCTCACCGCGGCAATCAATGAGCAGGAGTACTTGCCGGGTCGCATCAGCAGCCTGGGCCTGTTTCGCGAAGAAGGCATCAGCACCCTGACCGTGCAGATCGAAAAGGACGGCAACACCCTGGCCTTGGTGCCGGCGGGTGAGCGTGGTACTTCGGGCCTGGTCGTGGGCGGCAGCAAACGTCAGATGATTCCGTTCAACACCGTACACCTGCCGCAGCGTTTCACCATCAAGGCTGACGAGATCCAGGGCATTCGCGCGTTTGGTACGACGAGCGAATTGCAGGCCGTGCAGGGGGTGGTCAATACGCGTCTGAGCAAAGCCAAACGTCAGCTCGATGCCACCCATGAGTTTCAACGCATGGGGGCACTGAACGGCCTGATCCTCGATGCGGATGGCTCGACGGTCCTGCTGAACATCTATCAGACGTTCGGTGTGGAGCAACAAGTCCTGTCCATGGGCTTGAACGACTCGGCGACGAAGATCCGGGTCAAGTGCGCCGAAGCACTGGACATGCAGGACGATGAGCTGGGCAGTGTCACCAGCTCGGGTGCTCGCGCCTTCTGCGGCAAGAACTTCTGGAACAAGCTGATCACGCACAAATCGGTTGAGGAAACCTACCTCAATACGATCCAGGCCGCGGAATTACGTGGCGATGCGCGGGACAGCTTTGAGCTGGGCGGCATTGTCTGGGAGCGTTACCGCGGGCGCATCGCCGGGGTGTCGTTTATCCATGACGATACAGCGCTGTTGATTCCGGAAGGCGTACCGGAGTTGTACATCTCCTGCTTTGCTCCGGCGGACTACATGGAAACGGCCAACACCCAAGGCCTGCCGTATTACAGCAAGCTGGAGCCCCTGCCGTTCAACAAGGGGATGGCCGGTGAAGCTCAATCTAACCCGTTGCACTTGTGCACGCGGCCCCGGGCGCAAATTCTGCTGACGCTCTGATCATGGCCTTTCGAGACCTGGTCGAGACGATCGACAGTGTGGTGTTCGACACCCTGGCCGATGTTGGCTTCATCGAAGGTCGGCGCGTGCTGGGCATGTTCTCGGCGCCCTGGTTGCAGCCCAAGGTCGGGCGCCTGAACACCGGCCTGCGCGATCCGTGTTTTCACATTCGCGTGGCCGATGCTCAGGGCGTTGAAAAAGCGCAGACGGTGCAGATCGATCTACCCGCCTTGGACGGTGGCGGCGACTACACCCTGACTCACCTTGAGCCGGCGGGCGATGGCCTCGTGGCCTTGTCGTTGAGGTTAAAAGCATGAGTGTCGTTCCTGTGACCCTGCGGTTTTCTGCCGACGATATGCAGGCGTTTAAACAGCTGGCCAAGGTCATGCCCAAGGCCGCTGCTGCGGCGCAACGACGGGCGATCAACAAGACGTTGGGCTGGCTGGCCACGCACATGGCTCGGGATGTCAGCAAACAGGAGCGGATTGCTGTGCGGGCGGTGCGTCAGCGCCTGCGCAGCTATCCCATAAAAGGCCAGGGCCAATTGGGCAAACTCTGGTTTGGCACAAACCCGATGGAGGCCAGCCGGACAGGCAATCCCCGTCAGGGCAAGGCTGGTGTTTCGGTGGCGGGTCGGCGTTATCAGGGCGCTTTTTACAAACGGGTGTATGGCAATAAGGCGGACATCTGGATTCGTACCTCCAGCAAGCATTTCAACCCGGATGACTATCCCGGTAGCAACACTTCCACAGGTGGCACCAGTTCGGGCTGGATCGCGGAAAACGACAACCGTTTTCCCCTGGCCAAAGCCAAGGTATCGCTCGAGGACGTCGAGGGACCTTTTTACACTTGGGCCAACAAGGCCGATGAGCGCTTGCTGGTTGTCTTCCGGCAGGAGATGAACTTTGAACTGCATAAATACCTGAAGGGGAGCACTCGTGTCTGATCCTGCCTTTTCGCTGGATGCGTTGTACACCGCCATCGAGGACCACATCCGCCAAGCGCTGCCTACGGTGCGATTTGTGGCGACCTGCCCGGACATTCAGGACCGGATCGCACTGCCGGCCGTGTTTCTGGAGCCGGTTGAGTTTGAACCCGGGCCAGATATCGGCACCGGTGAAACGGTGTTGATCCAGCGTTTCGAAGCACGTGTGATTGTCGCGCCCGAGCTGGCACGTCATCAGCAACTGGGCGCCCAGTTGGCGGCACAGATCGCGGTTCTATTGCGAGCGCAGACCTGGGGGCTGGATAACGTCGAACAGGCTCAATTTGTGGCCTCGCGGCAGGACTGGACCAAACCGGAGCTGGATGGTTACACCGTATGGACGGTTGAGTGGACCCAGCAGATCTACCTCGGTGAGGTGGAGTGGCTTTGGCCTGTCGAGCCGCCCGGTTCACTGTATCTGAACGTCGACGGCTGTACCGGTACCGGCAATGAAGATCACTACTTTCAACCGGAGGATCTGGCATGGGATACGCCAGCGCTGAACACGACCGGATGATTGCCGCCATGCTGCTGCCCTGTGTGGTGGCTGGCATCGATCTAAGCGCCGGTCGCGTGCGGGTCAAAGCCGGTGAGTGGACCAGTGCCTGGGTGCGTTGGCACAGCCTGGCGGCCGGCAAGGCCCGGCATTGGCGCGTCCCCAGCCTGAATGAACAGGGCGTGCTATTCAGCCCCAGCGGTAATCCGGCCTTGGGCACGTTTATCCCGGGGCTGTATGGCAACGCCGGGACACCACCGGACAACCGCGATCACGTCGAGGCCTGGTACTTCGAGGATGGCGGTTCGCTGGTCTACGACTGGCATGCTGGCAGCTACAGCATCGCGTTGCCCAGTGGCAGCCGCGCAACGATCACGGTCGGTGGCTCGCAGTTGGACGTGACGCCGGATCAAGTCCGGGTGACGGCCAGCCAGATCACCCTGGCCGGTGAGGTGAGCATCGACGGCGCGTTGAGCGTTTCCGGTGACATCAGCGGTGCCGGGACAATCATGGATGCCGGCGGCAACAGCAGCAACCACTCGCATTGAGTGAACATTCACCTTCAGCCCGCCCCGTGCGGGCTTTTTCATGTCTGGAGTAAGCCATGACCAGTAAAACCAAGGAAGTCTCAACCGCCACCGAGGCGCCCGTACCGGCCACGCTGAGTGTGTTTCGCGACACGTTGTACACCTCGCGGGTGCTGGTCCTGCTGGAAGCTGGGCGCACCTTGAAAGTGGAAAAGAGCCAGGTCGCGGTGGCCTCGGATGACACCGTCGCGATCGAGTATCTGCAGGGTCGTAAGGATTTTGTCGCGGTCGAGGGTTGATCCGATGATCGGGATGATCGGACTGGACCGCCGCACCGGCCAGCTTATTTCCGGTCTCGATCACCTGCGCCAGTCCATCGAGGACATCTTGTCTACGCCCTTGGGCAGCCGACGCATGCGCCCGGAGTACGGTAGCAAGCTACGGCGCTTTGTCGACCTGCCGGTGAACGACGGCTGGAAGAGCGCCGTGCAGGCGGAAGTGGCGAGCACCCTCGGACGTTGGGAGCCACGCCTGAAACTGGGCCGAGTGCGCGCCGTGGCCATTCTCGACGGGCGTATCACCTTTGAGCTGACCGGGCAGTACCTGGGCAGCGACGTGACGTTGGAGGTGTCTGCATGACCATGGAACTGGCGGCCCTGCCGCCACCACAAGTGCTGGAAGACCTCGACTTTGAGGTGGTCTATCAGGAAAAACTGGAAGCCTTCCGCCTGAGCATGGGCGACAACTGGAGCGCGGAGCTGGAAAGTGATCCGGTGCTCAAGCTGGTCGAGCAGGCGGCGTACGGCGCCGTGCAGAACCGGGCGCGGGTCAATGACGCGGGCAAGGCCTTGCTGTTAGCCCATTCTGTGCGTGCCGACCTCGATCACCTGGCCGCGAACGTCAACCTGCAACGTCTGGTGATTCAGGCGGCAGACCCGAGCACGGTACCGCCAACGCCGCAGGTGCTCGAAGAGGACGATGCCCTACGCGAGCGGGTGCAAATGTCGTATGAGGGACTGACCACGGCCGGACCGCGCAACAGCTACATCCTGCATGCGCGCAACGCCTCGGGTCTGGTGGCCGATGCCACGGCAGAGAGCCCGTCGCCGGCCGTGGTGGTGTGCACCGTGCTCAGTTTGGAAGGCAGCGGTGTGGCTTCGCCCGAGCTGCTGGAGGAGGTCCGGTTGCACCTGAATGACGAGGACGTGCGGCCGGTGGCCGATCGCCTCACGGTGCAGAGTGCCGTGGTCATCGATTACAACATTGAAGCGGTGCTGTACCCGCAGGCACCCGGTCCGGAAAACGAAGCCTATTTGGCCGAAAGCCAGAAACGCCTGAGTGAGTGGATCAACCCGCGGCGGCGCCTCGGTCTGGAAGTGGCGCGTTCAGGCATCGATGCGCAGTTGCACATTCCAGGCATTGCCCGGGTTGAGCTGCTGGGCTGGACCGACATCCAACCGAGCAAGGCCGAGGCGGCGTATTGCACTGGCTACACCGTGGTCCTGGGAGCCAGTCTGACATGAGCACTCAGTTGCCGCTTAACAGCACACCGCTGGAACTGGCTGTGGAAGCGGCCAACTACGAAAAAACGCTGATTCCGCTGCGCAGTTTGTACAACGCCGACACTTGCCCCGAACACTTGTTGCCGTACCTAGCCTCGGCCTGGTCGGTGGACCGCTGGAACAACAACTGGACCCAGGAAACTAAGCGCACGGCGATCCGTTCGGCGTACGACGTGCATGCGCGAAAAGGCACCATCGGTGCGTTGCGTCGTGTGGTCGAGCCCTTGGGCTACCTGATTGCCGTTGTGGAATGGTTCAACACCGTGCCGGAAGGTGTGCCCGGCACCTTCGCCCTGGAAGTGGGGCTGAATGACTCTGGCATCACCGAAGAGCTGTACGAGGAACTGGCGTGGTTGATCGACGACGCCCGTCCGGTCAGCCGGCACCTGATCAACCTGGCGCTCAGTCTGCAATCCGAGGGGGTGCTGGGCATTGCCGTATGCGTGCAAGAGGGTGAAGAGATCGACGTGTACCCACCAGCCCCAAAAGACATTGACGTGACCGGCACGTTTGGCCCGGCGCTCTGCGTTGATGAAACCGATACTTTGGACGTTTATCCCTATGATTGATAAGACCAGTCAGTTTTTTGCCATTCTCACTGCGGTCGGTGAAGCCAAGCATGCCAATGCCATCGCCATGGGCCTGGACTGGATGTTTACCGAGATGGGTCTGGGTGATGCCAATGGCACCGACCCGATTCCCGATCGTCTGCAAACCCAGTTGATCCACGAGTGGCGCCGGGCGCCAATCAACCAGATCCGCGTCGATCCGGCCAACCCCAACACGGTGATCACCGAGCAGATCATTCCGCCGGAAGTCGGCGGTGAGTGGATTCGCGAGATCGGTCTGTACGATGTCGACGGTGACCTGGTGGCGGTGGCCAATTGTGCGCCGAGCTACAAACCGCTGTTGGCCCAAGGCACCGGCAAGACCCAGGTCGTGCGGATGAACTTCATCGTCAGCAGCTCGGCGAACATCGTGCTGAAGATCGACCCGGCGGTGGTGTTGGCCACTCGTGAATACGTCGACACCGCAATCAGCGAAGCGCTGGCCAAACTGGATCACAAACAGTCGGCGCGGGTGGCCGCCACGGCCCCCATCATCCTGAGCAACGTGCAGACCATCGACGATGTCGCTGTGGTCATCGGTGATCGGGTGCTGGTCACCGCTCAGGAAGAAGCCGAGGACAACGGTCTCTATGTCGTCAGCATCGAAGGCTGGACGCGTGCCACTGATGCCGACAACAGCCTGGAAGTGACCCCGGGCCTGTTTATTCAGGTGGAGCAGGGCACCGTCAATGGTGACAGCCTCTGGCAACTGGTCACCGACGCGCCGATCACCCTCGGCACCACCGGCTTGCAGTTCGAGCTGATCGCCGGTGGCAGCGGGGTGGGTGTGGGTACGTTTCGCAGTGTCACCGTAGACGCCCTTGGGCGCGTGGTTGCCGGTACCAATCCGACCACCCTCGACGGCTACGGCATCACCGATGCGTTGCCCGTAGACGGCACCGCCGTGGCGGCCGCCCAACTGGAAACCGCACGCACGCTGAGCATCACCGGAGCAGCCAGTGGCAGTGTGTTGTTCGATGGCACCACCGATGCCGATATAGAACTAGCGCTGGCCGACAGCGGGGTGACGGCGGGGACCTATTCCAGCGTCACTGTGAATGCCCAAGGTGTGGTGACGGCCGGCGACCAGCTGACGCCAGAGGATCTTGGATTGGGAACCGCCGCGTTAGCGAACGTGCAAACCCATGTGGCGGATGCGACCGCTGAAGCGTTGATGAAGGTTGGGGCCTTTGGCCTGGGCGGTACCGGGATTATTTTGCCTCCCGACACGAATCTGGACACGGTGAATCTCGGTGGGCTTTACCGGATCAATACCGGGGGAGGAATACCGGCGGGATTTGAATACGGATCGATGCTGGTGATCCGTGCAGCCGACACGATTGCGCAGCTCATTGTCAATCATGCGACGGGCACTATCGTTTCACGGGGAGGCTCCAACTTGGTTGATGGACAGGTGCCTGCTTTTAACCCGTGGGTCACCAGCTGGAACACCTCCAACTTTAACCCTGCCGCGTACCAGCCTAATTTGGGGTTTACGCCGGTACAGCAAGGTACTGGGCATGGCCAGTTGGGGAATATCGTCAAGATCGGCTGGGGTTCAGATGGCCAGCTACGGTGTACGGTCGATGATTTGGACTTGGGGGTGGTCTGGTGCCAGAACAACTTAGACCCGGCACTCCAAGCGATGCCCATCGGCGCCCCTATTGCGTGGCCTACGCCATGGCCGCCAGTGAATTACCTACCGATGATGGGCCAAGGCTTCGACGTTAACCTCCATCCAGCGCTTGCGGCGCTTTATCCGGGTGTTCTTCCGGATATGCGGGGGGAATGGATTCGTGGCTGGGATAACGGCAGAGGTGTTGATCCAGGCCGCAACCTGCTGACGTTTCAAGGCGCAGTAGACAATTACCTCGCTGAAGTAAAGGGTACGGGGAGCGTTCCCGGCGTTCCTGAGCAGGGAACTATTTACGTGCCGAACGATGGTAACTATTCGGCGTCGTTATTTTCCGGATCAACCACCGGGACTCAAATGTCATTGCAATTCAAAAACTCGGGCGGCGGTGAAGGTCGTCCGCGCAACATGGCCTTCAACATCATTTGCAGGGTGTACTGATGATCGAATTCAAGGATGGTCTGGCGCTGGAAACTGGCGAGGTTCCC
This sequence comes from Pseudomonas sp. Irchel s3b5, assembly GCF_900187435.1. Classification (NCBI taxonomy): domain Bacteria; kingdom Pseudomonadati; phylum Pseudomonadota; class Gammaproteobacteria; order Pseudomonadales; family Pseudomonadaceae; genus Pseudomonas; species Pseudomonas sp. Irchel s3b5. The sequence continues at coordinate 43,505 of NZ_FYDY01000017.1, read as the reverse complement.
GTACACCGGTTTAATGCGTTGACGGGTGAATATCTGGGCTCGGACATCGAGCGTGTGATGGTGGGTTTTGGGCTGTCGGCGGGAGCCACCGCCGTTGAGCCGCCTGCCCCGCCCCCGGAAATGGTCGCCATCTGGACGGCGGGGGCCTGGGCACTGGAACACGATCATCGTGGCCCTGTTTACAGCACCACGGATGGGTCAATGACGGAGCTCAAAGTGCTGGGGCCGATTCCGGACGGGCATACAGCACTCGCTCGGCCATCGGCAGATTACATCTGGTCGCAGGGTGCATGGGTGTTTGACCAGGCCACGGCGGATGCTAATGCAACCGCCGCGCGGATGGCGGTGGAGACGGATGCTCTGGTGCAGCGTGATCAGGACTTAGCCTGGGCGACCCTGCGCATGGGACCTTTGCAGGACAGGGTCGATTTGGGAACAGCTACAGGCGAGCAGAGCGAGCAGCTCACGGCCTGGAAACGCTATCGCATTGAACTGGACGAATTGCCGCAGCAACCCGGTTGGCCGCTCGCGATTGAGTGGCCGGTCAACCCGTATCCGCCGACCGCCTGACGCCCCGCACTGACGGGGCGTTTTCTTTCCGGTCGCATTTCAGCGCACAACCCACGACCTCGTCTAGGCGGGGTCTTTTCGTTTCTGGAGCATCACTCTATGAGTTTCTTTCACGGCGTCACGGTGACCCTGGTGGACACCGGTGCCCGGCAAATCGCCACTCCGTCCGCCTCGATCATCGGCCTGTGCAACACCTTCACCGTGGGGCCGCCGGCCACCGCCGCGGCCAACGAACTGCTGTTGATCACCCGCGAAAGCGAAGCGGTCGCCGCCTGGGGCCCCGATGCGGCCATCACCCAGGACTGCAAGGCGATTTTCAAGCGCTCCAAGGCGGTCATTGTCGCCGTCGGTGTGCCAGTGTTGGAGGATCCCGCCGAACAACTTTCCGCGATCATCGGCGGGGTCTGGGCGGACGGCAGCCGTACCGGGATGCAGGCGTTGCTTGATGGCAAAAGCAAGTTCAACGCCCAGCCGCGCCTGCTGATTACCCCACAGTATTCGGCAACGCTGGCGGTCGGCACTGAGTTAGTGGCGCTGGGCGACAAACTGCGGGCCATGGCGATCATCGATGGGCCCAACACCACCGACGAAGCGGCGATGGACTACGCCAAAAACTTCGGCAGCAAACACGCCTACATGGTCGACCCGGGCGTGCAGTTCTGGGACACCACGACCAGTGCCACGGTCAATGCGCCGGCCTCGGCCTGGACCGCCGGCCTGTTTGCCTGGACCGATGCGACTTACGGTTTCTGGGCCTCGCCGTCGAATAAAGAGTTCGTCGGCATCACCGGCACCACGCGGCCGATCGAGTTTCTTGACGGCGATGCGTCCTGCCGCGCGAACCTGCTGAACAACGCCAACATCACCACCATCATTCGGGACGACGGCTACCGGCTGTGGGGCAACCGTACGTTGTCCAGCGACCCGAAATGGAAGTTCGTCACCCGCGTGCGCACGCTGGACATCGTCATGGACGCGATCCTCTACGCGCACAAATGGGCAGTCGACCGCTCGATCACCGCGACTTACGTCAAGGACGTCACTGAAGGTTTGCAGGCGTTCATGCGCGACCTGAAAAACCAGGGGGCGATCATCAACTTCGAGGTGTATGCCGACGAAGAGTTGAACACCGCCAGCGAACTCAGCGACGGCAAGGTGTACTGGAACATTCGCTTCACCGACGTGCCGCCGGCTGAAAACCCGAACTTCCGCGTGGAGGTGACCGATCAGTGGATCACTGAAGTGCTCGATACATCCGCCTAAGGAGGCCGCTTTATGATTCCGGAAGTGCTCTACAACACCAACCTGTTCGTGGACGGTATCAGCCTGCAAGGCGATGTACCGAGCCTGACCTTGCCCAAGTTGACCCTCAAGACTGACGAGTACCGCGCCGGCGGCATGGACGCGGCGGTAGAGCTCGACATGGGCATGGAAAAGCTCGAAGCCAGCTTTCTCACCAACGGCGTGCGCCGCGAGGTGCTGAAGTTCTTTGGTCAGTCCGACCTGACTGGGTTCAACGCCTCGTTCCGCGGCGCTTTCAAGGGCCAGAAAGGATCGGTCAAGTCGGTGGTCGCCACCCTGCGGGGCAGCCTCAAGGAAGTCGATCCGGGGGACTGGAAACCGGGTGAAAAGGGTGAGTTCAAGTACGCCGTCGCGGTGACCTATTACAAGCTGGAAATCGACGGCAGCGTGATGTTTGAAATCGATCCCCTCAACTCGATTCGTGTCATCGATGGCACCGATCAGCTGGCCGCCGTGCGGTCTGCCCTGGGCATGTAAGGAACCACACCATGAGCAATACAAAAGACAACGTCCTGCCCAAGTGGCTGCAACTGGGCGATGGCATTGCCACCATCACGTTATCCAAGGCGAGCCAGGCCAATGGCATGCAGGTCGACAAACTGACCCTGCGTGAACCGACAGTGCGCGAGATGCGTGCCGCCACCTTGCAGGGTGGGACCAATGAAGAAGAACAGGAGATGGTCTTGTTCTGCAGCCTGGCGAGCATCGGTCGTGGCGATCTGGAGGGGCTGCTGATGCGTGATTACCGTCGTCTACAGACCGCCTATTTTCGTCTGGGAGCAGACGACGGGGTTTAACCCCAAGCTGCAAAAAGCCCTGGCCAAACGCTTGGCCGCCGAGCTGAATTTTTCGGCGGCCGAGATCCAGTGCTTGTCGTTTTCCGAGATGGTCTGGTGGCTCACGGACTGAGCCTAATCCCCGCTCCCACAGGTAACCTCCATGGCGAACAAACTCTCGCTCGGGCTGGTGATTGGCGGCGCCGTCGACTCTTCGCTCGGTGCCGCCTTCAAGAACGTCAGCGGCGAAATGAAAAAGCTCGAGGCGCAAACCATGCGCGCCAAGGGTTTGCAGAAAGTCATCGGCGAGACCATGCGTCTGCGCGATGAGTGGAAAAAAGCCCACGACAGCGGGTCGGCCAATGCTGGCGCCTTGCTGAAGAAGCTGGAAGCCAATAACAGTAGCCTGAAAAAGCAGGGGATTGAGGTCGGTCGCCTGCGTCATGAGTATTTGGCGCTGGGCAAGGTGGTGCGCAGTGCCGAGTTCAAGGCCAAAGGCATGGGGCAGGTGCAGGACGGGCAGGAAAGCCTGCGCAGCGGATTTGGCACCGCGGTGGCCGGTACTACCCTGGCGGCCGTGCCGACCAAAATCAGTGCGGACTTTCAGGCGATCATTCGCGACATTGCGATCAAGTCCGGTACCGCCAATACCCAGCAGGAAGTGGACACCGCCCGAGACATCGTCCAGACCTCAAAAGACACCGGCATGGCCAACACTCAGGTGGCTGACCTGGTGAACCAGCTGGTCGGCGGCGGCATGGCGTTATCCGAGGCGCTGAAGTACGCGCCAGTGGCGGCCAAGTTTGCGGTCGGGCAGGGCGCCTCGGGCACCGACACGGCGAGGATGATTCTGGCGATGCAGAACAACGCCAAGATCACCGACCCGCAAAAAATGGAGCAGGCCTTGGCGTCGGTCGCGTTGCTGGGCCAACAGGGCAGCTTCGAGGCAGCCGACATGGCCAAGTGGTTTCCGGAACTGCTGGCGCAGATGGCCAGCAGCGGCATCACCGGCCAGGACGCGGTGACGCAGCTCGGTGCCATGCTGCAGGTGCAGATCAAGAGCGCCGGCAGTGCGGATGAAGCGGCGAATAACCTGAAAAACTGGATCGCGAAAATCGGCTCGGAGGAAACCGTCAAAGGGTATGCCGATGCCGGGATTGACTATCAGGGCTCGATGAATGCCGCCATTGGCAAGGGCATGTCGACCTTCGAAGCCAGCTTCGAACTGGCACGCCGGTATGTGGAAAAGACCGATCCGAAAAAGGCCAAGCAGCTGGATCAGGGGCTGACCCAGATCGACCAGGAGACGGACCCGGCCAAGGCGCAGGCGATGGCCGATGCCTTAGCCGCCACGTTGCGTACCGGCGATCTGTTTGCCGACATGCAGGTCAAGACGGCCCTGATGGCGTACACCCAGAACAAAAAAATCTACGCGGACCTGAAAAAAAGCGCCTCGGACCCCAACGGCGAGCGCAAGGGCATTCTCGACAAGAACCTAAGCGAGCGGCGCGAAGCCTCGTCACAACGCTGGGCCGAAACCGGTCAGGCGTTCAACGATTCGCTGCGGGCCATCGGGGATGCTCTGCGTCCGGCGACGGATGCGCTGGCCAGCGGGATTGGCGCAGCCGCGCGTGGCTTGACCGCCTTGTCCGAGGAGACCCCCAAAGTCGTGTTGGGTCTGGCGGCCGTGAGTGCCGGCGCGTTACTGGCGGGCAAGGCCTGGGCGGCGCTGAAGATCGGTCGGGGATTGATGAACATCGCCCGCGGTTCGGCCGGCGACCGGTCCAGCATCGTGCAGCGGGTCTTTGTGACCAATGCCGATGACCTCGGTGATGAGGGGCTGGATCACGATAAGGATAAAAAAAGAACAAAGGGAAAAGGTCGCACCACGCTGTCCCGTGGCATGAAAGTGGGCGGAGCGCTTGCGGCGGTCGGTGCCGGCGTGCAGGTGCTGGACACGTATCAGAACGCGACCACCCGCGATGAAAAGGCCGAAGGCTACGGAGAGGCAGCGGGCGGGCTCGTGGGAGGCGTGCTCGGTGGCGCGGCAGTTGGTGCGGCTTTAGGCTCGATCGTTCCCGTGGTCGGTACCGCCATTGGCGGGATTATCGGCGGCATGGTCGGGGCGTGGGGCGGGGGCAAGTTAGGCGCGACCATGGGCAAGGCGTTGTTTGGCGGGCCGGACACGCCTGCCAAAGCGCCGATCGGCATCTTGCCCATGCCCGCTGGACAAGGTGTTGGCGCTGTCGTGCGCTCGATGGAAAGCGCCCCCGCCGCGCCGGTGACGGCGGCGGCATTGATGGCAAGCACGGCGGTAAAGGCGCCCGAATGGCCGAAGGTCGATCAGCAATTCACTTTCGCCCCGGCCCCGGTCATTACCGTGCAGGGCGATGTGAAAGATCCGGCGCAGTTGGCCCAAGCGTTGATGCCGCACCTGCGGCGCCAGTTTGAAGACTTCGCCCGAGACGCGCGTGCACGCCAATTGTTTGATGCGCCCCATGTGGGTTGAGGAAATGCTATGTCGGATGAAAAATCCTACCTGGAGCACCTGCAGGGCGGACTGAAGTACATGGTCGATGCCGGCGAGGCCGGACGTACCGACCTGGAGTCGATGACCGGGCCCATGAATGGCGCGCTCAACGAAATCGGCGGTGCGGCGGATGCGTTGGAAGGTTTGCCCTTTATCAGCGAAGACCTCAGTGACAAGACCCGCCGCCTGCAGAGTGCGATCAACTCGGCGCAGGCCAAGATCGGCAAGGTCGCCAGTTTCTATAACCAGACTCAACGATCCCTGGCGCAGTTCGAGCAGCACTTTTCCGCGCTGACCGAACAGATCGCCCGCTTTGGCGCGGCGTTCAACAAGGTGGCCGGCAAGGCCAATGCCGCGTTGGGCAACATCTTCCCCACCGAATGGTTTGCCGGCGACATGACGCCGATCCCCGATGCGGTGAAGCCGTTTCCGCACCTGCTGATCATCTATCCGCTCAAGGCCAATGAGCGGCCGTACTACTTCAATCTGGACACCGCGGCGTTTGACGAGCTGCGGCGGCAGACTACGTTTCGCTGGGCGGCGCAGGAACGCCTGACCCGGAGGCCGGCGCAACAGGCGGTGGGTCTGGGCGAGGAGAAAATCACCATTAAGGGCGCGATCTACCCGAGCTACAAAGGCGGCTTGAAGCAACTGGATAGGCTGCGCAGCATCGGCGCCAAGTTGCTGCCGCTGAACCTGACCACCGGCTACGGCGAGGTGCTGGGTAACTGGGTGTTGACCACGATCGACGAGGAACAAAGCGCCTTGCTGCCAGGCGCCATTCCGCGCAAACAGAGCTTTTCATTGGAGTTTGTCCGTTATGGCGATGACTTGCAGAACAGCTGATGGGGATCTGCTCGACACCCTCTGCCACCACTATTACGGCCACCTGAACCGCAGCGTCGAAGCGGTGCTGGCCGCTAATCAGGGCTTGGCTGATGAGCCACAGCCTTTCCGGGCAGGGCTGTTGATCACGCTGCCGGAGCTGGTGATCGAAACCGACAGTGTGATTTCACTGTGGGACTGACCCCGTTACCCGGCCCGCCCAGTGCGGGCTTTTTCTTGTCTGGGATACCACTATGCAACCGCTTTTTCGTATCGTCGCCGACGGCGCCGACATCTCCACCCTGATCAATGATCGGCTGGTCTCGCTGCAGCTTGCCGACCGCCCCGGGATGGCCTCGGACTCGTTCGAACTGCGCATCGATGATCGTGATGGGGCGGTGTCGCTGCCGGTGCGTGGCGCGAGCATCGAGGTCTATCTGGGCTATGCCGGCGCCGACCTGACGCGCATGGGCCGCTACACCGTGGATGAGGTGGCCGTTTCCGGGCCACCGGACACGCTGGTGATCAGCGGCAAGGCCAGCGACATGCGCGGCAGTGGCAAAACCACCCGCAGCGGCAGCTGGGAGGACGTCAGCCTGGCGCAGATCGTCGGCGATGTCGCGGCGCGCAATGGCTGGCAGCCATCGTGTCCGGTCGACACCCGCGTGCCGCGCATGGATCAGCTCAATGAGTCGGACTTCAACTTCATCACCCGCCTGGCCAAGAAGCATGACTGCACGGCCAAGGTGGCCGACGGCAAGCTGTTGGTGCTGCCGCGACAGGGTGGGCAGAGCGCAAGTGGCAAGGCCCTGACGGTCATCATCCTGCAGCGCGCCGACGTCACCCGCTGGCAGTTTCGCTTGAGCGACCGCAGCACCCATCAAGGTGTCAGCACCCAGTACCAGGACCCGGCCAGCGGGGAATTACAGATTTCGTACCTGGACAACCCCAACGTGCCGGAGGGCATGCCGCCGGTGCACACCGACCGCCATCTTTACCCGGACAAAAGCGCGGCCGACGAAGCGGCGAAGGCCCGCCTGGCGGCGTTCAATCGTTCGACTGCTTCGGTGCGTCTTGATCTGCCCGGACGAACTGACCTGTTTGCCGAAAGCATGATCGAGGCCCAAGGCTTCAAGCGTGGGCTCGATGGCGAGTACCTGGTGGAATCGGTGGATCACACCTTTACCCCGTCCGGGTGGACGGTGTCGGTGGAGTGTAACGGCGGCAAGGAGGGCAAGGCCAAAGCCTCAGGCAAGCCGCAGAACGTGGTGCTCGACGTGCCGGTTTGATTGCCCGGGCGTGTGAATCGTCCCAGGTTCAACAGATTTCAAATTCGATGTAAAAGGAGCGGCTAGGCTGGATGCGTCAACATCCAACCCGGCCACCGTCCCCGCAGATGATCCCTGCAAGTCCCGCCAAGGCTCCTGCTCTGTGCACAAAGCGGAGCGAGCCTGGCACCTGTTTATTTATACAGTAAAGGTCTTGCTAACTATGTCTACCCCAATCATCCCTTGGATGGGCGGCAAACGCCGCCTGGCCGATCGCCTTATTCCGCTGTTCCCTCCGCACGAATGCTACGTCGAAGTCTTTGCCGGCGGCGCCGCGCTGTACTTCATGCGGCCCCAGGCTGCGCCGGTGGAAGTCCTCAACGACATCAACGGCGACCTGGTCACGCTGTACCGCGTCGTACAGAACCACCTCGAAGAGTTTGTCCGCCAGTTCAAGTGGGCGCTCAGCTCGCGCCAGGTGTTCGAGTGGCAGAAGATGACTCGCGTCGAAACCCTCACCGATATCCAGCGTGCCGCCCGATTTTTCTACCTGCAGCACCATGCCTTTGCCGGCAAGGTCACCGGGCAGACCTTCGGTACCGCCACCACCACCCCGTCGATTAACCTGCTGCGCATCGAAGAAAACCTCTCGGCCGCCTGGCAACGCCTGTCCGGCACCTACGTGGAAAACCTGCCCTGGCTGGAATGCGCGGAACGCTACGACCGCGCTCATACCTTCCACTACATGGACCCGCCGTATTGGCAGACCGCAGGCTATGGCGTGGATTTTCCGTTTGAGAACTACGAGCGCATGGCCGACTTCATGCGCCGCTGCAAGGGCAGGGTGATGGTCAGCATCAACGACCACCCAGACATCCGTCGGGTGTTTGAGGGTTTTCATTTTGAGACGCTGGATATCCGCTACACCACGACCAACCAGCGGCAGGGTAAGGCTGAGATCAGCGGTGAACTGGTGATCATGAACTGGGAGCCGGCGGCATTGGGTGGCCTCTTTTGAAGGAGAGGCATTTGATTGTGGGTTCAACCTTGGTGGCACAGAACCATAGGTTCCCAAATTGCCCCAGCGCATGCTCAACGAATTGTCGCCATCACCAGCACCGGTGACGAAGGATTGATCGCACTGGCGGCATGTCAGGCTTATGTGCGGGAGATGGCGCGCTGATCTACTTTTTCCTACGGCGAGAGAGCTTGAAAACGGCAGGCTTGCCTTTGCTGCTGATCGTTGCACCGATAACGTATTTGCTGATTGCTGCCATTCCCACCTCGGTTAATACGTTGTACCCGCCTCGAGTTTTTAGAAGGTCACCGTTAGCAACGAGGGCGTCTACGTCTGGGTATGGAGGGAAGTTATCAATGGTCTCCCTAATCTGCCTGTATAGCTCTGGATCGATCTGCATCTCTGAACCTCCTTGGAATGACAATAAGGTGTCTAAACTGGATCAAGCTATTTTGAGTTTCTACTGATGCAAAATGAAAAGCCCCAACCATCGCTGGTCAGGGCTAAAGCCTACATCAGTCTTTGATGTAGATTTTGAAGGGCTTGCCTACCGCGCGCTGGATAAGACCGTTTTTTAGGCGGCGACTCCAACGCAGGATGAACGTGCCCCGTTCGTCGGTATAAGTCATGAGACTCACCTCTTTATGGGGTGGCCACTACTCACCTTCTGTGGACAGATCCGAAGAACGAAGCTAGGATACGCAGCTGTTGAAGGCACGAATCTGCTAGCTGTCTGCGGTTGCGGAAAGCGAGTGGAGAACTTCCCTGGTAGATTTGCGGTCTACCACCAGCTTCTGGCTAATCACGTTTGCGGCGTGATTAGTTAGAAGTTTTTAAATTCAAGCTGTCTGCCCTGCCTAGGTAACTTCAGCCGATCGATTACACAGTCAGCGAAGGTATCTGCCTGCCACTCTGAGTCTTCTATCTGTAAAGCGTTTTTGTCTGAGAAGTGCAATAGCGGCCTGTGACACAGAAAAATATGGCCCAGTTCATGCAAAAATATTCTCAGCGCTTCAGGTTCTGACCTGTTCAAATTTTTATATAGGCTGTAAGGCATATATATAAAACCTGTAGACGGGTCGACCGTTGCTCTCGCTACGTCAATCCACTCTTCGTCATCAACGATGTCAATATTGATACCGTTTTCCTCTAGGCTGTTTAAGAACATGCCTATTTTTGAAGGGGAAAATGAGTGTTTCGTAGCTTTCAAAATTTTGCAGATTCGACCGGAAATGTAGTCTATTTCAGTTCGGTCAATTGCGGGCACTCGGTGCCCGCGCAGTGTAAATTCAGCTAGGTTTCCGCTCGTCATTATCTGCATCCCCGTGGATTTCGCTTAGCAAGCGCCCCAGCTTCGCAAGCTGTTCTTGGTTTAAATCGGAATTAGCAAATCCTGCAATCAACATTCTGTGGTGTGCGGGAAGACCTACTAGAGACACGCTTTCGTTGTCCTCGCATGCACTAGCTTTGAGCTTGGAACGGTTGACGTGAAGTCCGGCGGCTTCGAAGTAGCTTGAGATTTTGTCGACCCACTCCATCGGTATTTTGCTTCGGCCCGTCTCCATAGCGCTCAGAAAAGCCGGCGATGTATCTAAAGCTGCCGCCATTGAGCTGAGCGTAAGCTGCAGAGAGCGCCGGAACTCCCTCACTGCGACTCCGAATTTTGAAAGTGACATTGCCCTCTCCCTATCCTGTTGAAACTTGACCCCATTAAGCCTGACGGGTTCGGTTCCGTCAAGCATTCAACTAGAATACTTGAATGCTTGAAATCAAGTGTTGGGGTTGATGACTTTTTTTGGGTGATCCTGCTGCCAATTGAGTGGTGTCTTGGTGTGGTTGAGTTGCAGATAGGGATCGTGTTCGGTCGACAGAACGCCGTAGATGGCTGGGTCAATTTTTCGGGGGGTATAGGGCAGGGCGGGGAATCGCTGGGATTCAGCCCTTGATTTCAAAGGCTGATCCCCCGTGCATCCCCGTGTTGACGTTATAATTAAATGTCGCGTCTACCCATGCGAAGGGCTGCGGACGACCCAGAACGGTCTGTCAGAAAGCTGGTAATGATGAGCGATAGCCTAGGCAACTCAAACGCTGCCCTCACGTTCGATAACCAGAATCCGTGCTTCTCCACGAGGATGCGCAACATGTTCACATCCAACCCCTGCGAAAAACACATCGCCAACCACCAATGTCACGACGCGCTCGATTCCTGACTCGCGATAATGCATATCTACCGTGCCGTCGAGGACTGCAAATACCTCCTCACCATCATTGACATGCCACTTATATGGCTGGTCGGTCCAGTGGAGGCGGACGGTGGTTCCATCCATGTTAGCTATGTCGTCAGCACCCCAAGCGCGAGTGGCGGTGAAATCCTTGCTACGAATAACTCTCATTGATCGCGGTTCTCGAAGAGGTAGTGAATTTCTACCAATCTATCAGAACCTTTGACCGACCACTGCTGGTCGAAAGCCCTCACTCCGGCGCCATCATCACCGCGAGGGTCATCTTGATGAACTCTTCATTTTTATCGATGGCCTCCAAGGCTCCACGCACATTGTCGGCGACGTCGGCTGATCCGCGTTGCTCGACCCAGTTCGACAGCTCCAGGATGGCGGCTTCCAGCGCGAGCTGGTTTTCGTTGATCTTGTACAGCAGGGAAGGGAGTAGGTCTGAGTTTGGCATCGTGAATCCTCGGTTATGAGGTCAGCGTAGCACTGCATCGAAAGGATTTTTTACGGTTGGCAGAACGCCTGGAAAGGGAACTACTGTAGGAATATACAACGCTAAGTTATTGATTCTAATAGGATGATGTCGCTGTTTTAAACCCTATTAAAAACACTATTTTTGCCTTATGGATCAATTGCTTGCTGAGGTTTCGGGGTCACCTTGACATGGTGGCGCCAAGAAACGCCGCCACTGCGAATGCTTAAGGCTTCAGGTCGAGCAGATAACTGGCGATATCCTCGCCACGTTGCGCGAACTCTTCGATATCGCTTTCGAATGCCCCTACATCCCCTGGGCGATGATCTTTCAAGCAGGCGGCGATTGCTTTCCGAAAATCGTCCGAGCTTATTTGTACGCCAAGCTCATCAAATGCTGCTTTCAACGCATGGTGGAAGCGCTGGTCGTCCATCGGATGACCGGTATGCCAAGTGTCCACACGTAACCAAGGTTTCAGCAGGAGCGAGAGCTTTTCAATATCCATATTTGCCTCAACGTTAAATCAACTGATGGCGGTCGAAAGTCCGTACCACTTTTTGTACCACTGACCGTGTAAAGCAGGTTAAAACCGGGTATTTCAAAGTAAGGAAGTGCCCGGTTCCATTGGCCCTGAGTACTTTGCCTTACCCCTTTAGAATCGCCGTGTAATTCTGTTCCAGGGACATGAAACTACCTGTGGGATTTTACGCAAAGGGCAAGGGTACGGTGGCGGACACGGCGCTGCAAGCGTGGCGCATCAGGTTTACTCGTCGCGACCTTCCATCATGGTTCGTTTGAGCATCACATAAACCGCACCGGCACCGCCATGTTTAGCCTGGCACGAGGTGAAACCGAGCACCTGCGGATGCTGACGCAGCCACGTGTTGACGTGGCTTTTGATCATCGGGCGCTTGCCGTCCAGACGCACGGCTTTACCGTGGGTGACGCGCACGCAGCGAATTTCGAATTTGGTGGCTTCGGCGAGGAACGCCCAGAGGGTTTCCCGGGCCTTTTCCACGTTCATGCCGTGCAAGTCGAGGCTGCCTTCGAACGGAATCTGTCCGATCTTGAGCTTGCGCATCTGGCTTTCCTGCACGCCGTCACGTGCCCACATCAGCTCGTCTTCAGGGCCGACGTCGATGACAAACTGATCGGACAGCCCGTCAACGGTGGTGGCATCGGTGCGCACGGTGGCCGCCTGGCGTAGCTTGGCGATCTGCGCACGGTCAGCTTTGGGTTTACCGGTTTCGGCGCGATCGTGCTTGATCGGCTTGACGCCTTGGATCGCGCTTTTGAACAGGGAAAAATCGTCGTCTTGCATGTCAGCCTCCGCGAAGGGCGGCCAGTTTACCCAACTCGGAGCGAGTCGGGCGCGACAAAACGCGTGATGTTCGACTGCGACCCAGGTTTCAGTCGTGTTTTTTCATCAGGTGCGGAGACATGTTCAAGCCCAGCGACTGTCGCGCGCGGCGACGGCAACGGCGCCACAGCCAGACGCCGATGTACAGGACAACCAGGCCGATCGCCAGAACTGCCGCCGCACCGGCACGGTTGCTGTTCAGCTCGCCCAGGCCTGGAACCTGGCCCAACAGGCTGGCAATGCCGGCCATAGTGAGCAGCACACCGCACATCGCCAGCAACGCCGCGAACGTCGCAGCGATTCGAAAACGCCAGTTTCTTTGGCCTTTGGGCCGTAAGCGGCGAGCGTCAAAACCATCGGATAACTTCATTCCGACCTTCCTCAATGGGTATCGGCCCTTCGACCGGGAGATGACCGGGATGTTCCTGAGGCTATGACAATTACGGCGAATGAGAGGTTTTTGCAGATGAGCGGTGGTGTAGACCGCTCATTGAGCGGTGTTCAGATCAACTCGCAGGTCGGTGCGAGGGTGGCGAAGTTGTCCGCCATGATCGCCATCTCAGTCTGGTGAACGTGCTCGGCACTCAGGATGCCGCCCTTGTAAGGCAGGTCGCGAGTGGCGCAGGCGTCTTCCACCAGGGTGCAGCGGAAACCCAGGTTTTTCGCCGCACGCACCGTCGTGCTGACACTCGAATGGCTCATGAAACCGCAGACGATCAGGTCAAGGGCACCCAGGTCTTCCAGGCGCTTGGCCAGTTCGGTGCCATGGAACGCGCTCGGCAGCAGTTTGCCGATGACGGTTTCATCGCCCTCAGGCTCCAGGCCTGCAATGAACTCACCGCCGACGCCTTGCGGGTTGAACATGCCGCCGAGCGTGCCGAGGTGGCGTATGTGCACGATGGGACGGCCGGCAGCGCGGGCTGCGGTGAGCAATTGCTTGATGTTCGCAACCGCTTCATCCATACCGCTCAGGGCCAGGGGGCCGCTCAGGTATTCTTTCTGGGCATCGATGATGAGGAGGGTAGCGTGGCTCAGGTTGGCTGCTGCGTAACCGCGGCCGCTGAGTTGAAACATCGTTTTTGGAACAGACATTCTGGGGCTCCTTCGAGTGGGGCTTTTGCGACATTCTCCTCTGGCTGAGCGCTTCTGTGAATCGCTACCATCGTAAGCACCGTCGTTATTGGCGTGCAGCCTTGTCAAGTGCTGCGTTTTGTTCAATACCAACCTGAAAAAAGAGATTAGTCCTACATTCGCACCGGCGTTTCTCGTGCGTCGTCGTGGCGACGATTGGCTGATAGAATCGTCCGTCGATTTTTCTGGAGTTTACCGTCGTGATCACTTCCCGCCTTCGTACCCTGCGTGACCATATCCGTTGGGCCGTCAGCCGCTTCCATGGGGAGGATCTGTTTTTCGGCCATGGGACCGACAATGCCTGGGACGAAGCCCGCCAACTGGTGTTGGGTGCATTGCACTTGCCGTGGGAAATCGCCGACAGCTATCTCGACTGCAACCTGGAAGAAGACGAACGGGTTCACCTGCAACAATTGCTCAAGCGCCGCATCGAAGAGCGCGTGCCGACCGCTTACCTGTTGGGTGAGGCCTGGTTCTGCGGCATGTCGTTCATTGTCGATGAGCGCGTGCTGATCCCGCGTTCGCCGATTGGCGAACTGATCGAAAACCGCTTTACACCGTGGCTGGGTACCGAGCCTGCGCGGATTCTCGACCTGTGCACGGGCTCCGGCTGCATTGGCATTGCCTGCGCCTACGAGTTCCAGAAGGCTGAAGTGGTGCTCGCCGACCTGTCGTTCGAAGCACTGGAAGTGGCCAACCAGAACATCGAGCGCCATGGCGTCGATGAGCGCGTGTACACCGTACAGGGCGATGGCTTCGACGGTTTGCCGGGCCAGCGTTTCGACCTGATCGTGTCGAACCCGCCTTATGTGGATGCCGAAGATTTTGCCGACATGCCGGATGAATACCAGCACGAGCCGGAACTGGGACTGGCCTGCGGTGATGACGGCTTGAACCTGGTGCGACGCATGCTCGCCGAAGCAGCGGATCATCTGACCGAGAAGGGTTTGTTGATTGTCGAAGTGGGCAACAGCCAGGTACACGTCGAATCGTTGTACCCGGAAGTCGATTTCGCCTGGCTCGAGTTCGAGCGCGGTGGGCATGGCGTGTTTATGTTGAGCGCGGAGCAGTGCCGCGATCATCAGGCGTTGTTCGCTTCACGCGTTTAACCGCTAAGCGGGCGCACCGAATAGCCCGGTGGGAGCGAGCAGACTCGCTCCCACCGGTTTTTCACCTTACCAACTCATGCGCAGACCCACGGTGCCCGTCGTACCGCTCAGGTCATTGCTGTCCAGATTGAAGCTGTATCCGACGTTGCCATAGACGCTGATATCCGACGTCAGTTTGGCTGCAATCCCCGCATCGATGTCAGCGGATGAAGACTTGTGTTCGGTCTTGATCCGGTCCACATCGTCGTAGGTGACGGTGTCGTAACCACCGAACGTACGCCAGAGGTTGGCCCTCACATACGGTTCCAGCGGGATGTTGTCGGCCTGGTAACGCCCCTTGAAACGGGTACCGAGGCGGCCCGTCCAGTAGTCCTGCGAGTCGAAGGACACGTCGGAAATACCGTCGTTCTGATCATCCAGATCGATCTGCTGGTTGATCACCTGTACCTGGGGTTCCGCAACCCAGTTTTCCGAGATGCGAATGGGGTAACCCGCTTCAGCCGACAGGGTCACGGCATCGCCCTTGGTGTCCATTTTTACCCCGCGCTCGGAACTGTTGTCGCCATCCAGGCGTGACCACATCGCCACGGTATCCACATACCAGCCGGTGGGATCTATCAGGGTCCAGTAGGCCCCGAAGTGATCGCCATCGAGTTTCACCCGGCCCGAGCGGCGGTCCTGAAAGCCTTCGGCAAAACCATCGACATCCCCTTGCAGATGGGTGTGGCCGACGAACAGCCCAGCGCGCTGCAATTGCCCGCCGCTGGTCTGTGAGCCGTACAGGTCATGACCGATCTGGAAGCCCTGAAGTGAGCCATCGAAGCTTGGCGACACGGTGCCGGTCCAGTTTTTCTGCAGGTTGCTGCCATAGGCCCGGCCCCAGCCTGCGGGAACGCTGCCGGTTTCGCCCAGCAGGCTTTGTTCACCCTGGCGTTCATGGAAGGTGCCCAGCGCTTGCAAAACCATCAGTTGCGCAGCGGGAACAACCACGGAATACACCGGCACCTCCACGCGATACAGCGGAATCGGGTCTGCGCCTGCTACTGCCTTAGGGATTGGCGGTGTGGTGGCGGCGGGCGTTGGCGACGTCACTGCGGAGATCTGCGTAGGGGGCGGTTCGGTCGGCTCGGTGGGGACAACTGGGCGTGCGGTCGGTGGTTCGACCGGTGGCTCATCCGGATCCACCACCGGCGCCGGTTGCTCAATGGGTGGCGGGGCAGGCGGTACGGGCGGCGGTGGTGTCACTGCGGGCGGCACCGTGGGAGGTGGCACGGCCACCACCGAGGATCGCAGGTACCAGTTGTTCTCCGAGCCGGCCGTGACGCCACCCTTGAACAGGTAGTACTCGTAGGCCCCCGCCGATAGCGACCCTTTCAAGGCAAAGGCATCGCTGCTGCTGGTGGCGCCATTTTGCGCCTGTACCACTTCGATGCCGTTTTGCCGGGTCAGCCCGCCAAGTCCGCCCAGGTTGGTAATGCCCAATTGGGTATGGCCGCTGATGGTGCCCTGGGATACCCGAAGTTTGTCGCTGGCCGAACTGTCGTCGCCGAGCACCGTTTGCAGCCGTAATTGCCCGCCGTTGCCGACATAGTTGCCATGAACCGTCAGCGAGTCGCTCGCACTGTTGCTGCCGGTGGTCATGTCGATCGTGCCCGCGTTGTTCAGAGTTGCCCATTGACCCGCGGTAAAGGGACGCAGGTTGCCTTGGGTCACGGCCAGGGTGCTGCTGCCATCAATCGAAAACACGCCGGTTGCGGTCGCGCTGTCACCGAGGAAAAAATCCCCGGCCAGGTCGAAGCGTGAGTTGTTAGTGAGGCTCACGCTTTCCCAACCGATGTATCGGGACGGCGTGGCCGAGGTGGTGTTGGCGAAGGTCAACTGATCGTTACCCAGGCCGCCGTCGATGGACGGTGTCGGTGCCAGCAGGGTTTCATTCAGGCCACCGATCAGCGCGGTGTCGTCACCATCGCCCATGAGTACCGCTGAGTTGATCCGGCCGCCGTTCGTCCACGTGAACTGGTCATTGCCGACGCTGGTGCGGATCTCACCATTGATCACACCCCCCGAGACGGTGATGTTGTCGTCGCCGCCGCTGGTGCTGATGTTGCCGCCAATGGTGCCGCCCGAGACGATAATGGTGTCCTTGTCGAACCCTGTGACCAGGTTGCCGTCAATCGTACCGCCAGACATGTCGAAAATATTGGTGTACAGCTTCATGTCGACGCGACCGATTCTACCGGCGGTCATCTTCGCGATATCGCCGTCGACAAACGAGTCGACGATTCTGCCCCCTGTCATCAGGAAGGTATCGCGTCCACCCCCTTGGGCCAGGGACTGGATCTGCCCGCCGGTCATGACGAAATCATCGGTACCTTCATCTTGTATCACCGCGCCGTTGATCTGCCCGGCGGATATTTGAAACGAGTCCGCACCATTACGTTGATCTAGCCTGCCGGTGATGAGGCCGGAGTCCATCACTACGCGGTCAATGCCATCGCCGAAGATGACATTGCCGTCGACGGTGCCGGTTCCATTGGCCGGGAAGGTCAATGTGTTGTTGCCGTCGGTGTCGGTGAGTGAACCACTGGTGCCGCTGTCACAGGTGTAGGAAGTGTCACCGACCCCGCTCACCAAGTTACATGCGGCCTGTGCTTGTTGTAATGCCAAGCTTAATATTGACAATGCTCCTGCCTGGAGCACCCCGATTTTCCTTAATCGAATGGCAAGGTTCATAAGATCTCTTGGTTCTGAAGTTATTATTGATTGTGGGGGAACTGACTTCGAGTTTATGTGTAGCTCATGGATATTAAATCCACAAGTTATTGGGTTTTTTTGGGGCGCGCGTGAACAAACTCGTGTTTGGGGGGGGCAATGTTTCAAACAATCGATGCCCGCTGCACACTCTCGATCCGCGACAAAATCGTATATCAACAGCCTTGTACAAATCTGAGCTGATGTATCGATAAATGCCGGTCCATTTGCGCGGCGTAATTGCAGAGATCAGCGCTACCCGCAAGGCGCGATGGGCCTTGCTGGGGTAATACTCGACTCTGCCGTGATGTGTTAATACTGGCCAGCTCAAGCCAAACTTTTCGCGCCAAAAACTTATTTCTTGTTCAATATCAAATCAAACAAGAACCGACACCTGAATATTTCGGGTTTAATTTCATGCTCAGATAAGGGGCGAATCAGATCGGTATGCAGTCCGTTTGGACCCTGTGCAATATCGGATATTATTCTTTGAACTTTAGATAGTGTCTCAGAGCCATCATCGCATATACATCCAAAGTTCGAAAAAAGCTCTTTCCCGCCTTCATCAGCGTGGCGCAAGAGGATCTGCTCGCGTTGATCGAACGTTTGCTGGCCGGTTATCCGCTTCCTGCCGTGAGTGCTGCGCAGGGCATTGCTTCTGGTTAATAGGAAGCATTACTATTCGCGCTCTATCTTCACAGCACACCGCAATGACCCCCAAGCTGCCCCGCAGACACGGCTTTTTCGAGCATTACGAAGAGTTGGTTGGCACCTGGACCCGTCGCCTGAGAAATCGTCAGCAGGCCGAGGACCTGGCCCACGACACTTTCGTGCGGGTGCTCGAGTCGGATTCGGCGAAGGTGGAGCAACCACGGGCCTATCTGCACCAGACCGCACGCAATATTGCGGTGGACGGTTATCGGCGTGAGGACCGGCGGAGCGCCATGGAAACCGAGGCGATTGATCTCAGTGAGTCGCCCACCGGCGACCCGGAGCATTTCATGCAGGCTGTCCAGCTGGCCGACTCCATCGAACGGGCGCTCACCGAGTTACCGGTCAACTGCCGCAAGGTGTTTGTCTGGCAGAAGATCGAAGGCCTGACCCAAGCCGAAATCGCCGAACGCCTGGGACTGTCCAAGAACATGGTGGAAAAGTATATGATCCGCACGCTGCGGCATCTGCGCGACCGACTGGACGGGTTGCAGTCATGATGTGCAGTTGCTTGTGTAGGAGCTGGCGAAGCCTGCGATCTTTTGGCGGCTTTGAGGCCTCTGAAGATCAAAGGATCGCAGCCTTCGGCAGCTCCTGCGCCAGAGTTCGGCGTGAATTCCCATCCCCAGCCAAACAGGAACTTCCATGATGGATACTCGTGATTGCGCGTGTGGGCAAACAGCGGTTCGCGATGATGCGGCGCAGTGGTTTGTGCGGTTGCAGGAACCGGTCGTCGATGTCGAGGTGCGTCGCCAGTTCCAGGTCTGGCTGGATGAACATCCTCAACACCGAAAAGAACTCGATGTGCTCCAGGGGTTGTGGACGGCCGCCGACCTGGTGCCGGCCGCGCGATTGCGGGCTTTGTGTGAAGCGCCACCGGAGCGCCACCCGCGCCGTCCGGTGTTGCGTTACGCGGTGGCGGCCAGTGTGTTGTCCGTGGCCCTCGGGCTGGGTTTGTTCAGTGGGTTGAATCACCCGGCACCGTATACCGCCGCGTTTTCCACAGCCCTGGGTGAGCGACGTCATGTGGCATTGCCCGATGGCTCGGTGGTCGACCTGGACAGCCGCAGCCGGATTCAGGTGCGCTTTGAAAACAATCTTCGCAGCGTCGAGCTGACCGAGGGCGAGGCGATGTTCAGCGTCGAACACGACACCCGTCGGCCCTTTGTGGTCGAGGCCGGCAGCGGCAAGGTCACGGTCACCGGCACCCGCTTCGATGTGCGCCGAGGCAGCCGCGATACCCGGGTGGTGGTGGAGCAGGGCACCGTCAAGGTTCAGGGGCGCGAAGCCGCCGATAGTGAATTCATCAACCTCACCGCTGGCCTTGGCACTCATGTCGACGCCCAAGGCAAGGTCGCTGACGCGTATGCGGTCAACCCGGCCGAGATGACGGCCTGGCGCAACGGCAAACTGGTGTTCAACAACGCCAGCCTGGCCGACGTTGCCGAGCAGGTCTCGCGCTACCGCGAGAAGCCACTGAAAGTTGGCAGCGCAGCGGTGGGCAATCTGCGCCTGACCAGCGTGTTCAAATCCGACAACACCGATGCGCTGCTCAAGGCCTTGCCGAACATCCTGCCGGTGGCCGTGCGCACCCTCGATGACGGCAGCCAGGAAATAATTTCAAAATAAAATTCAGGTTTTTTTCGAGTTCGTCGTCTTCCTGTTCAACTGCAACTGGTTTGCATTAACAGGCGCACACTCTTGCGATCCACAGGACTACGTTCGACGTGAAGAAATCCACCGCTAAAAATAACAAATCCACCTGGTTGCCCCTGGTCCTTGCGCTGGCCGTCAACGTTGCGCTGCCTCAGGCCCACGCGGGCGAAGCGATCCACATTCCGGCGCAACCCCTGGGACAGGCCTTGAGCCAGTTGGGCCAGCAGACTTCGCTTCAGGTGTTCTTCAGCCCCGATCTGGTGGCCGGCAAGCAGGCACCCGCGGTGGACGGCAATATCTCCCCGGAAGAAGCGCTGCGTCAGTTGCTGCAAGGCAGCGGCTTGCAATATCAGATCGATGAAGGTTCGGTGACCTTGATGTCAGCACCGTCCTCGGCGGCCAACGGTCCGCTGGAACTGGGCGTGACCGACATCAAGGTGGTCGGCAACTGGCTCGGCGATGCGGATGCCGCCGTGGTGCAAAACCATCCGGGCGCGCGGACCGTGATTCGCCGCGAAGCCATGGTCGAACAGGGCGCGATGAACGTCGGTGATGTGCTCAAACGCGTCCCCGGCGTGCAAGTACAGGACGCCAACGGCACCGGTGGCAGCGACATTTCCCTGAACGTCGGCGTGCGCGGCCTGACGTCGCGCCTGTCGCCACGCTCCACTGTGCTGATTGACGGCGTGCCCGCCGCGTTCGCGCCTTACGGTCAGCCGCAGCTGTCCATGGCACCGATTTCCTCGGGCAACCTCGACAGCATCGACGTGGTACGCGGTGCCGGCTCCGTGCGTTACGGGCCACAGAACGTCGGTGGTGTGATCAACTTCGTGACCCGAGCGATTCCGGAGAAAGCCTCCGCTGAAATCGGCACCACCCTGGAAACCTCCCAGCACGGTGGCTGGAAGCACATCGACACGGCCTTCATGGGCGGCACCGCCGACAACGGCATGGGCGTGGCGCTGTTGTATTCCGGTGTGAACGGTAACGGCTACCGTGAAAGCAACAACGGCAACGACATCGACGACGTGATCCTCAAGACCCATTGGGCACCGACCGATTACGACGACTTCAGCCTCAATTTTCACTACTACGACGCCAATGCCGATATGCCCGGCGGCCTGACCCAGGCGCAATACGACGCCGATCCGTTCCAGTCCGTGCGCGACTACGACAGCTTCAGCGGCCGCCGCAAGGATGTGTCGTTCAAGTGGATCCGGCAGATCGACGATCGCACCCAGGCTGAAGTGCTGACGTACTACACCGACAGTTTTCGCGGCAGCACCATCGCCTCCCGTGACATGAAGACCCTCAGTTCCTATCCGCGCACCTATTACACATTCGGCATCGAACCGCGGGTGTCGCATATTTTCGATGTGGGCCCGACCACCCAGGAAGTCAGCGTCGGTTATCGCTATCTGAAAGAGGCCATGCACGAGGAGGCCAGCCGTGTGGCGCTGGTCAACAATGAGCCCGTCGTGCGTCCGGGAGCGGACGGCCATGTCTATCAGGACCGAACCGGGGGCACCGAGGCCAATTCGGTCTACATCGACAACAAGATCGACGTGGGCAACTGGACGGTCACCCCAGGCATTCGCTTCGAGCACATCAGCACCGATTGGCATGAACGCCCGGTACTCGACACCGCCGGTAAACCGGTGCAGGAAAAAAAGCGCAGCATCGAAAGCAACGAGCCGCTGCCGGCCCTGAGCGTGATGTACCACATGTCCGATGCCTGGAAACTGTTCGCCAACTACGAAACCTCGTTTGGCGCCCTGCAGTATTTCCAGCTGGGGCAGGGCGGTATTGGCGACAACACGGCCAACGGCCTGGAGCCGGAAAAGGCCAAGACCTACGAAATCGGTACGCGCTACAACGATGACGTCTGGGGCGGTGAAGTGACGCTGTTCTACATCGACTTCGATGACGAACTGCAATACATCAGCAACGACGTGGGCTGGACCAACCTCGGCGCGACCAAGCACCAGGGTATCGAAGCGTCCGTGCACTACGACATGGCCGCGCTGAACCCGATGCTGGACGGCCTGACCGCCAATGCCGGGTTCACCTATACCCGCGCCACTTACGAAGGCGATATCCCGGGCTTCAAGGGGCGTGACTTGCCGTTTTACTCCCGGCAGGTGGCCACCGCAGGGCTGCGCTACGACATCAATCGCTGGACCTACAACCTTGATGCGTTCGCCCAGTCCAAGCAGCGCTCGCCGGGCACCGGTGTGAACGCCGACGGCAGCTTCAACGGCAACTACATCACCGAAGGCACGGCTGACGGTCAATACGGCGACATCCCGGGATACGTACTCTGGAACGCGCGCGCCGGCTATGACTTCGGTCCGCAGGTGTCCAACCTGAAACTCGGCGCGGGTGTGAAAAACATCTTCGACAAGCAGTACTTCACCCGCTCCAGCGACAACAACTCGGGGATGTACGTTGGCGCACCGCGCACGTTTTTTGTGCAGGCCAGTGTCGGATTCTAAAAGCCTTCGCCAGCTCCCTCAGGTGTACACAGTTCCCTGTGGGAGTGGGCTTGCCCGCGAAGACGGCTTAACAGTCGACGAAGATGTTGCCTGATATACCGCTTTCGCTGGCAAGCCAGCTCCAGGGGGCTTCGGTGAATGCGCTGTTTGTCTTCGTCATCGATCATCAATGTAGGAGCTGGCTTGCCGGCGAAGCTTTTCAGACTTTCAACACCTTCCCGCCGACGGCCACCGCCACCAGCAACACCGCCATCAAGGCAAAGGCAAAACTCAAGCTGCTGCCATGGGCGATAAAACCGATCAATGCCGGGCCCGCCAGAATCCCTGCATAACCCAGCGTAGTAATGGCCGGAACCGCAATGCTCTCGGGCATCACAGTCTGTTTGCCCACGGCCGTATACAGCACCGGCACAATGTTCGAGCAACCGGCGCCGAGCAACGCATAACCCACCAGCGCAGCTTCCCAACTCGGCGTGAAGGTGGCCAGCAGCAATCCCGCCGCCGCCACCAAACCGCCGAATACCATCACCCGCGTTGCGCCCAGGCGTCGCACGATCTTGTCACCGGTCAAGCGGCCCGCCGTCATGGTCAGGGCAAACGCCGCGTAACCCAGCCCTGCATACGCTGTGTCGATACCGCGCTCCTGCGCCAGGAACACCGCACTCCAGTCCAGCGCCGCGCCTTCGGCGAGAAACACGATGAAGCACATCCCGCCGATAAACAGCACGATGCCGTGGGGAACGGCAAACGCCGGCCCCGAACTTTCGCTGCCGTAGGGCAGCATGTGCGGCACGGCTTTGGCCAGTGCGATCAGCAGCACCACGTTCACCACCAGTGTTGCATTCAGCGGTGAAAGGCCAAGGCCGAGCAGTGCACTGACACCCGCCGCCCCGGCGATCCCGCCGAGGCTGAACAAGCCATGGAACCCCGACATCATGTTCTTGCCGCTGGCGCGTTCGATGATCACCGCTTGCAGATTGACCGTCGAATCCAGCGTGCCGAGGCCTGCGCCAAACATGAACAGCGCCGCGATCAATGCCGGAATCGACGACACCGTCGCCAACAGCGGCAGGGCGGAGCAGATCAGCAATGTCCCGGCGGTCGCGATCCGTCGACAACCGAAGCGCGTCGCCAGGATGCCGGCCAGCGGCATCGCCAGCATCGAGCCCACGCCAAGGCATAACAACAAAAGCCCCAGGGTGCCTTCATCCAGTGCGGCCCGGGCCTTGGCATAAGGCACCAGCGGCGCCCACGCGGCGATGCCGAACCCGGCGATGAAAAATGCGATGCGCGTGGACATTTGTTCCAGGCGTCCGGGAACGAATGTGGTCTGGGAGTTGAGGCTGGTCATATCAATCCTTGGCAAAAAAACGTCGCGTTTCCAAGGGACAGGGATTAAACGCTGAGGTTCGCTCCGTGTCCGGTTGGTTGCGCGGTGATGCAGGGCGACATCGTTGCACAGCCGCTGCCAGTTTCGCGATATGTTGGGCCCATCCAATGACACGCGGAGGACACCATGGCGCAACGTTACGATGCACGGGGCAATATCTACATCGTGGTGGCGCCTGATGCGTTGCGCCGCCAGGGAATCGATCTGCCCGAACACGCCAGCGACGCTGCGCAACATCGCGAGACCTGGGCGCTGGCAGCCATCGAGATGTTTTGTAGCTGGCCCCCCGGTACGCAACCGCCCGGCGCCAAGGACCATCGCAGTGACGGTTTGCTGGTCGGGCCTTTTCAGACCGCGTCACCCTTCGATCTGCTGATCGTCAACACCGACGGCACCTTTGCCGAGCGCAGTGGCAACGGGCTGACGATTTTTTCCCAGGCCCTCAGCGATCAAGGGTTGTTGGACGAAAGCTGTGAACTAAGGGTTCATCACGACAAGGCGGATACGCCTTCACCCGGCCAGACGTCGGTGAAAGCCGCAGTGGTCGATGGCGTGAAGGGTTTCTGGCTCGATCTGGGTCGACCGGGATTCGGGCCGACGGCGGTCAGCGCTCACGGGGTTGAAACAGTGATGTTGAACGGTCGCGAGCTCAGCCACGTCAGTCAATTGTCGGCATTGAACGACGCCTGGTCGCGCAGTCAGTTCGCGCGGGTCGGCAATCCCCATTGCGTCACCCTCGTGGACAGCGCCGTGGCATTGCCGAGCAATGAGCTGATGCGAGAAGCGGCGTTGGGCGAAGGGTTGACCCGTATCGCCTACGCCATGCCGTCCGGAGCGGGTAAGCCGTGTCCGGCGGGCATCAATCTGCAATGGGCGATGCGGCTGTCCGAGGGGCATATCGAGGCGCGGGTGTTCGAGCGCGGCGAAGGGCCGACCGCTTCTTCGGGCACCAGCGCCACCGCGGTGGCGTGTGCGGCCTGGCGGGTGGGCTGGGTCAGCGCCGGTGAGGTCAAGGTGACGATGCCGGGCGGTACGGCGCCGATTTTGCTGGAAGAGGAAGGGGGAGAGTTGAGTCGGGTGAGCTTGTTTGGTACGGCTCGAATGAGTGATTGATCTTTAGATCCCTATCGCGAGCAAGCTTGCTCCTACAGGTTTGCGAACGACACAAATCCACTGTAGGAGCGAGCTTGCTCGCGATGGGGCCAACCCAGTCAATGCAAAGCTCAGCTCAGCTCAGCTCAGCTCAGACCACTGAACTCCACCACCGGCATCGTCCGCTTCATCAACACCTTGCCGTCGCGCACTGAATACAGCGGCAACCCCTGGCTGCGGATCACTTCATAGTCGCTGTCCGCCGACAAAATCAGCAGGTTCGCCGGTCGCCCGCGCTCCAACCCGTAGCGGTCACCCAGGGCCATGGCCTTGGCGCTGTTGTCGGTGATCAGGTCCAGCGCGCTTTGCAGGTTGCGGTACCCAAGCATGTGGCAGATGTGCAACCCCGCCTCGAGCACCCGCAGAATGTTGCCGTTGCCCAGCGGATACCACGGATCGACGATCGAGTCCTGGCCGAAACACACGTTCATGCCTGCTTCCAGCAACTCGTTGACCCGCGTCACGCCCCGGCGTTTCGGGAAGTTATCAAAGCGACCTTGCAGGTGAATGCTTTCGGTGGGGCAGGAGACAAAACTGATCCCCGAATGCCCAAGCAGGCGAAACAGCTTGGCGCAGTAGGCGTTGTCGTAAGAGCCCATGGCCGTGGTGTGACTGGCGGTGACCCGCGAACCCATGTCGCGGCTGCGGGCTTCTTCGGCCAGCACTTCGAGAAACCGTGAATGCGGGTCGTCGGTTTCGTCGCAATGCACATCCACCAGGCAACCAGTGCGCTCGGCCAGGTCCATGAGGAACTTCACCGAACTGACGCCCTGATCGCGGGTGTACTCGAAGTGCGGAATGCCACCCACCACGTCCGCGCCCATGCGGATCGCTTCCTCCATCAGTTCACGGCCATTGCGGTACGACTCGATGCCTTCCTGGGGGAACGCGACGATTTGCATGTCCACCAGGTGACGGCTTTCCTCGCGCACTTCGAGCATGGCTTTGAGGGCCGTCAGTTGCGGGTCGGTCACGTCGACGTGGGTGCGAATATGCTGGATGCCGTGGGCGGCGAGGCTCTGGATGGTTTTCCGGGCGCGGGTCTTGGTGTCTTCCTCGGTGATCGTCACCTTGCGCTCGCCCCAGCACTCGATGCCTTCGAACAACGTACCGCTCATGTTCCAGCGCGGCTCGCCGGCGGTCAGGGTCGCATCGAGGTGAATGTGCGGCTCGACAAACGGCGGCACCACGAGATTGCCGCCGGCGTCCAGATCGTCCGGCCCCAGGGTCGGGGCCTCGGTCTGGCGGGCGATGTTGCTGATCAGTCCGTTCTCGAGGTGCAACTCATGCAGGCCTTCCTGGTTGCGCAGACGGGCGTTGATGATGTGCATGAGGTGAGTCCTTTTGGAGATCGTGTAGTCGATACGTTAGCCCGACTGCGGCATTCCCCGCCAGTGACATTGATCAGCGTAAAACGACTGTGGGAGCGAGCCGGTTCGCGATAGCCGTTTGTCTGTCACATTGATGTTGAATGTGCCGACGCTATCGCGAGCAGGCTCGCTCCCACAGGGATTTACATTTGTTTTGCCGTGTTACTCGCCGCGATAGATGCAACCGCTGGTGCATGTCTCGTGGATACGGATCGCGCTGAGTTCCGGCAACAACGGCTTGAGTTCGGTCCAGATGAATTTGGCCAGCACTTCGCTGGTCGGGTTTTCCAGGCCGGGGATGTCGTTCAGGTAGTTATGGTCCAGACGCTCGTACAGCGGCTTGAAGATCGCCTTGATCTCCGAGAAGTCGCGAATCCAGCCGGTGTGCGGATCAAGATCGCCGCTCAGGTGAATCGCCACTTTGAACGAGTGACCGTGCAGGCGCCCGCACTTGTGGCCGTCCGGTACGTGGGGCAGGCGGTGGGCGGATTCGAAGGTAAACTCTTTGAAAATTTCCACGATGTTTTTCAGCTCTGTTCAGGTGGCGTCGCCGCAGCGATTCGGGCAGGCGGCGAGTTTACCAGTTTGTCCTGACTAAAGGGTCAGCAAGCGTTCGCCAAGGCGACCGTTGGCGGCCAGTTCAAGGAACTCGTCACCCAGGCGACGGCTTTCATCCATCGTCGCACGCCAGTATTTCTGCCGGCCCGGCGCATCGCCCATGAAGCGTTTGAAGTCATTACGGTCCGGTAACTTGCCGTAGGGCAGGCGCGCCAGGTATTCCTTCGACGGTGCCAGCAACAGCACATTCTGCAGGCGTTCCGGGCAGGCGCGGCGCCATGGCAGGGTTTTGTCGAACCAGCCGGGGATCACCCGGTCGGTGAAGTGCGGATAGAGCACGATGTCATTGCCGCTGTAGGGCAGGTCGAGGTGATAGTCCAGCAGACCGCCGTCACGGAAAGTGCCAACGCCGGCACCCGGCAGGTCGCGCACGCCTTCCATCACCATCGGGATCGAGCCTGAGGCCAGCAAGGCCTGGCGCAGGTTGCCGGTGTTGAGGGCGACGAAGCGTGAGGGGAAATCGTTCAAGGCATCGACCGGCGGTGCCCGTCGCGGGTCATGGATGATCAGGCGTTCGAAGTGACGCGCCAGGCGTGCGCGACCGCGCAGGTTGTCAGCGATCACCGAGGACAGTCCCAGACCCAGCCGCCCGCGATGATCGTCCGCGAGCCAACCGTGGCTTTTGACCACCATGATGTTCAAGCGGTAATAGGTGTTGTCGAGGATCGAGGCATCGCGGCCGTCAAGCAGGTCATCGAGCATGCGCTGCGAGCTCTGGCTGATCTGCGCCATGGTCACGCCTTTGGCGAAGTTCTGCTCGGTGTACAACTGCCCGAGGCGCCGGATGCCTTCGGCGGCGTCCGGCAGGCAGGCACTGGCGAAGCGCCAGGAACCCACCGAGGCGCCGATCAGCGACCGCTCCCGGGGCGCCGACGGCAACCACTCGCCGAACAGTGCCAGGTCCAGACCTTGAATCCCCAGCGCCTTCGGCCCGCCCGCCGCGCCGGGCAGGGTGCCGACGTCGGCGGCGTTCAGGCCGTTTTCACGGATACGCGCCAAAGCACGCGGTCCGGCCTTGATCGTCAGTGAAGGAAACTTGATGTGGATGGCGGTCATACCGGTCTCTGTGTCTGTGTAGGTGCTGCCGAAGGCTGCGATCTTTGGAAGTTTTTGCTGACGACTCAAGTGAAATCGAGAAAAAGATCGCAGCCTGCGGCAGCTCCTACAGGGGGTTGGATGTGGCCAATGATGGCCATTCAGTTTCAATTAAGTTCATCCAGTTAACGTGGCTCGCGTACGCAACACCGAAAAGAATACGGAGACACCCATGAAAACCCTGACTGCCCTGTTCACCGCGTCCATCATCGGCTTGGCCGCCAGTGTTACCCACGCCCGTGACCTTGGCCCTGATGAAGCCCTGAGACTGCGTGACGCTGGTACCATTGTGTCTTTCGAGAAACTCAACGCCACCGCACTGGCCAGACATCCCGGCTCGACCGTGACGGAAACCGAACTGGAAGAATCGTACGGCAAGTACATCTACCAGGTGGAACTGCGCGATCCGCAGGGCATTCACTGGGATCTGGAATTAGACGCGGTCAGCGGGCAGATACTCAAGGATCATCAGGATTCGTAATGAAGGTGTTTTTTTCAAACCGATGTTCCGGCGCTCGAATCGCCCTGGTGCTTCTGGCATTTTGCTCGGTGGTGATGGCCCGCGACCTGGATCAGGACGAAGCCCTGCGCCTGCGTCAACAGGGTGTGATCATGCCGCTGGAGCAATTGCTGCAGCAGGCACTGGACCGCTACCCCGACGCGAAACTGCTGGAAGCCGAGCTTGAACAGAAGCACGACGTCTACATTTATGAAGTCGAGTTGCTGACCGCCGAAGGCGTGGTCCGCGAACTGGACTTCAGCGCCACCACCGGCCAACTGATCAAAGACAAGGAAGATTGACCGATGCGTTTGCTCCTGGTGGAAGACCACGTCCCCCTCGCGGACGAACTGTTGGCCGGCCTCAACCGTCAGGGCTATGCCGTGGACTGGTTGGCCGACGGGCGCGATGCGGTGCATCAGGGCAGCACCGAGCCGTATGACCTGATCATCCTCGACCTCGGTTTGCCGGGGATGCCGGGGCTGGACGTACTGGCGCAATGGCGAGCGGGCGGCCTGGCGACCCCGGTGCTGATTTTGACCGCACGCGGTTCCTGGGCTGAACGCATCGAAGGGCTCAAGGCCGGTGCCGACGATTACCTGACCAAACCGTTCCATCCCGAAGAGCTGCATTTGCGCATTCAGGCGCTGTTGCGCCGCTCCCACGGGCAGGTCAATCAACCGACCCTCCAGGCTGCCGGGCTGCATCTGGACGAAGGTCGTCAATGCGTAGTCCGCGACGGCGCCGACATTCAACTGACAGCTGCGGAATTTCGCTTGCTGCGTTATTTCATGCTGCACCCCGAGCAGATCCTCTCCAAAAGCCATCTCGCCGAGCACCTTTACGACGGCGAAACCGAGCGCGATTCCAATGTGCTGGAAGTCCACGTTAACCACTTGCGGCGCAAACTCGGCAAAAGCGTGATCGAAACCCGTCGTGGCCAGGGTTATCTGTTCGGTGGGCAAGCCCGGTGAGGTCGATCCAGCGCCGCTTGAGTCTGGGTTTGATCAGCGTGATGGTGATCGTCGGCCTGGTGCTGGCGCAATCAAGTTTGTGGCTGTTCGAAATGGGTTTGCAGCGCTACCTCGAAGCCGGGCTGCGCAACGACAGCGAGAGCCTGCTGCTGGCGCTGGTGCGAGGCCCGCAAGGCTTGCAGCTGGACGAGCGGCACCTGTCGCCGGCCTATCAGCGGCCATTCTCCGGGCATTATTTCCGCATCGACTTTGCCGACAACCATTGGCGCTCTCGTTCGTTGTGGGACCAGGAACTGCCGCAACTCGATCAGCCGGGCCTGCACAGCAATCTGCAACTGGGGCCCGAAGGGCAGCAACTGTTGGTGTTGCGCACGGACTATCGGCGCCTCGGTCAATCGATTTCCATCAGCGTCGCGCAGGATTACACGCCCGTGCGCGAGAGCTTCCGGCGTATGCAGCAACTGGGTCTGGCGCTCGGACTGGCGGGCTTGCTGCTGATTTTGCTGCTGCAGCGCATCACCGTGCGCCGCGCCTTGCGACCGCTGGAAAAGGCCCGCGAGCAAATCGCGCAGTTGCAGCAGGGCCAGCGTTCGCAACTCGATGATCAAGTGCCGGTGGAGCTGGAACCGCTGGTGGCGCAGATCAACCATTTGCTGGCGCACACCGAAGACAGTCTCAAGCGCTCGCGCAATGCCTTGGGCAATCTCGGTCATGCCCTGAAGACGCCGCTGGCGGTGTTGTTGAGCCTGGCCTCAAGCGAACAACTCGATGCGCACCCGCAACTGCGTAAAGTCCTCAAGCAGCAACTGGAGCAAGTCCAGCAGCGGCTCAATCGCGAGCTCAATCGGGCGCGGCTGTCCGGCGATGCGCTGCCGGGGGCGCTGTTTGATTGCGACGCTGAACTGCCGGGATTGCTCGCAACCTTGAACATGATCCACGGCGAACATCTGGCGTTGAGTTATCGCGCACCGGCCGGTTTGCAGTTGCCGTGGGATCGCGAAGACTTGCTGGAACTGCTGGGCAACTTGCTGGACAACGCTTGCAAATGGGCGGATGCCGAAGTGCGGCTGAGCGTTGTCGAGACGGCCGAGGCGTTCGAACTCAGCGTTGAAGACGATGGCCCGGGCATTCCCGAAAATCGCCGCGATCAGGTGTTCAGTCGCGGCACGCGGCTGGACGAGCAAACCGACGGGCATGGGTTGGGGTTGGGCATCGTGCGCGACATCGTTGACACCTGGGGCGGCCGGTTGTCGCTGCTGGAGAGCGAGTGGGGCGGGTTGAAAGTGCTGATCGAATTGCCGAAGCGCTAAATTCGACAGCTACCTGAATCACCATCATAAAAACACCTTGTGGCGAGGGAGCTTGCTCCCGCTGGACTGCGTAGCAGTCCCTTTTTTGGGGCCGCTTCGCACCCCAGCGGGAGCAAGCTCCCTCGCCACAGGATTTTTTCACGCCCTGTCTCAGGTGTGATGAATCTCCCGATCCTTGGTTTCGGGCATGAAGAAAATCCCCAGCACGGCCGTCATCACCGCGATGACGATCGGGTACCACAGCCCGTAGTAGATATCCCCCGTGGCCGCCACCATGGCGAATGCCACTGTCGGCAGGAACCCACCGAACCAGCCGTTACCGATGTGATAAGGCAGAGACATCGAGGTGTAGCGGATGCGCGCCGGAAACAGTTCCACCAGCCACGCGGCAATCGGCCCGTAGACCATGGTCACGTAGATCACCAGGATGGTCAGGAGCAGCAGCACCATCGGATAGTTGGTCTTGGCCGGATCGGCCTTCTCTGGGTAACCGGCGTCCTTTAGGGCCTTGGCGAGGTTCGCGGTGAAGGCATCGTTCTGGGCCTTGAAGTCGGCGGCCGGCATGCCGGTGCCCTCGAAGCTCTGGATCACGTTCTCGCCAATGCGCACTTGTGCCACGGTGCCCGGCTCGGCCTTCACGTTCTTGTAGGGGATGGCCCGTTTGGCCAACACGGTCTTGGCCAGGTCGCAGGAACTGGTGAATTTGGCCTTGCCCACCGGGTCGAACTGGAACGAGCACTGATCGGGATTGGCGACCACCGTGACCGGGTTCTTCTCCTGCGCGATGAACACGTCGGGGTTACCGTACTGAGTCAACGCATGGAAGATCGGGAAGTAGGTCAGGGCCGCGATGATGCACCCGGCCATGATGATGCCCTTGCGCCCGATGCGGTCGGACAGGCTGCCGAAGATGACGAAGAACGGCGTGCCGATCAGCAGCGAGCCGGCAATCAGCAAGTTCGCGGTCTGCGGGTCGATCTTCAGCGTCTGCAACAGGAAGAACAGCGCATAGAACTGCCCGGTGTACCAGACAACGGCCTGGCCGGCGGTGCCGCCGAGCAGGGCCATGATCACGATCTTCAGGTTATCCCAGCGCGCGAAGGATTCGGTCAGCGGTGCCTTCGACGATTTGCCTTCGGCCTTCATTTTCAGGAACACCGGCGATTCGTTGAGCTGCAAGCGGATGTACACCGAGACAATCAGCAGCAGGATCGACAGCAGGAAAGGGATGCGCCAGCCCCAGGCTTCGAAGGCTTCAGTGCCCAACACGGTGCGGCAGGTGAGGATCACCAATAGGGACAAAAACAGGCCGAGGGTCGCAGTGGTCTGAATCCATGAGGTGAAAAAACCCCGTTTGCCTTTGGGCGCATGTTCGGCCACGTAGGTCGCCGCGCCGCCGTACTCACCGCCCAACGCCAGACCTTGCAGCAAGCGCAGGGTAATCAGTATGACCGGTGCCGCCACGCCAATGGTCGCGTAGCCCGGCAGCAAGCCCACCACAGCCGTGGAAACACCCATGATCACGATTGTGATGAGGAAGGTGTGTTTGCGCCCGATCATGTCGCCCAGTCGCCCGAACACAATTGCCCCGAAAGGCCGGACGGCAAAGCCTGCGGCGAAGGCGAGCAATGCAAAGATGAAGGAAGTGGTCTCGTTGACGCCGGCGAAGAAGTGCTTGGCGATGATCGCGGCGAGGGAGCCGTACAGGTAAAAGTCGTACCACTCGAACACGGTGCCCAACGACGAGGCGAAGATGACCTTGCGCTCCTCCTTGGTGATCCCGCGATTGGGTGTGCTGCCCGTGGTTGTATTGTCGATTGCCGCCATGAGTGTTCTCCGTAGTGCTTGTTTTAGGCCGGAGTACCTCTCAATTGTTGCCGCACCCTGGCCCTGGGGCTGATGTCATCGGATTACGGATTGCGCGAAGCCTGCATGCAGGTGGACGCCTGGCATCGCTGCAAGGTTCCTTGAAGCTTAATCAGGTTTTGGTAGATATCCACTCGCCATCATTGAGTGCGGACACAAAACCTGTAGGAGCGAGCAAGCTCGCTCCTACAGTAGTTAACGTTGCAGTAGCAGGCTTAAACGCGGAACTGATCCATCAAGCTCTGCTGCTGATTGGCCAGGCTGTTGAGTGACTGGCTGACCCGTGCCGATTCGTTGGCCTGGCCCGACAGCGACTCGGTCACGTCACGAATGGTCGCGACGTTATTGTTGATCTCCTCGGCCACAGCGCTCTGTTCTTCGGCGGCGCTGGCGATCTGCATGTTCATGTCGTTGATCACCGTGACCGCGTCGCCGATCTGGCGCAGTGCCGTCACGGCCTGACCGACTTGCTCGACGCTGCCCTGGGCCTGGCGATGGCTGTTGCTCATCGAACCCACCACCTCTTGGGTGCCGGTTTGCAGTTGTTCGATCACCACGCGGGTTTCTTCTACGGATTCCTGGGTTCGCCGCGCCAGATTGCGTACTTCGTCGGCCACCACGGCGAATCCGCGTCCAGCTTCACCGGCCCGGGCCGCCTCGATCGCGGCGTTGAGCGCCAGCAGGTTGGTCTGTTCGGCGATGGCGCGGATCACTTCCAGCACTGAACCGATTTTTTCGCTGTTGGCCGCCAGGCCTTCGACTTGAACCATTGCCGCGCTCATGTCGGCGGCGAGGTTGTCGATGCTGGCGGTGGTGCGGTCGATCACGGTCAACCCCTGGCGGGTCGCCTGATCGGCATCGCGGGCGGCGTGGGCCGCTTGCGCGGCGCTGCGGGCGACGTCCTGGGCGGTGGCGCTCATTTCGTGGGACGCGGTGGCCACCTGATCCACCTGACGGTATTGCTGCTCCATGCCGGCGCTGGTCTGGGCGGCGATGGCGGAGGACTGGTCAGCGGTGCTGCGGGCGTCCTGCACCGAGCGTTTGACGTCGGCAATGATCGGTTGCAGCTTGTCGAGGAAACGGTTGAACCAGCCGGCCAACTGGCCCAGTTCATCTTTTTTGTCATAGGCCAGGCGCCGGGTCAGGTCACCTTCGCCGCTGGCAATGTCTTCGAGCATGTGCGCCACGCCGAGAATCGGTTTGGTCACGCTGCGGGCCATCAACCACACCAGCAACAAGCCGATCAGCGCCGCGAGCGCGCCAAGGCCGAGTTCCATCAGGGTGCCGGCGGCGTTGCTTTCATCCAGTTGTTTTTTCAGCGCTTCGGCGGGTCCGACCAGGACCTTCTCCGGTACATCGAGCAGTACACCCCAGGACTTTCCGCCCGGAATCGGCTGGAACGGCGCCAGCACTTTCAGTTGTTGATTGCTGTGCAGGCTGGTGGTCGCGCTGCTGGTGGCGAGCAGGTGCAGCAACTCGGTACCGCTGGTCTTGTCGACGGCATCCAGACGCTGGCTGAGTTTGCTGGCGTCTGGGCTGTAACCGGCCAGCAAACCGGCCGGGCTGATGATGCTGACGTTGGTCTGGCCGTCGTAGAGTTTTTTGCTCGCGCCCTGACTGAGGGTTTGCAGGCTGTTGAGGTTGATGTCCACCGACAGCGAGGCAATCACCTTGCCGTTGACCATCAGCGGGAAAACGATACTGGTCATCAGCACGTTCTGGCCGTCGATCTCATAGAAGTACGGTTCGATCACGCACGGCTTGAGCGTTGTGCGAGGGCACGTGAACCAGGCGTTGGCCGGTTCACCGCTGGGGCCGGTGCGGGTGTCGGCCATGTCTGATTCCGGCAGGGCCATGGAGGTCACTTTGCCTGGCGTCGGTTGCGACCAGTACAGGGCAAAACGGCCCTTGTCGTTGCTGCCCAGATCCGCCTGACCGCTGAACAACTCGTCCTTGCCGTCCAGCCCATTGGGTTCGAACACCAGCGACAGGCCGAGCAGTTCCGGGTTGGCTTGCAGGGCCGACTTGACCTGACGGGTCAGGTCTTCGCGCAGGTCGAAGGCATCGAGAAAACGCTTCTCGGCCTGGTCGCGCAGAAACAGCACCTGGCGTGAAAAACCATGCCCGTACTGATACGCGTCCATGAACTGCTGGCGAATGCCCAGCGCCTGATTTTCGCCCTGGGACTCGATCCGCGCCTGAGCCGATACGTTCAACATCTCCATGCTCGAGGCTTTCACCAGCGCGGAGCTGTGCTCCATGCGATACAGCGAAAGACCCACCAGCAGGGTCACGACACCGGCCAGGCAGAGCCCGGCCAGCAGGGTGATTTTCCATTGAATGGAAAGTTGTCTGAGTGACATGGAGGAGTCCTTTATTCGATAAATATCTGAGACTTTGCACTGTAACGGCCGTCATTCGGCTTTCTTTATCCAACCGTTCAAATAAGCCTTGTTACAGATATTGTGGCGAGGGAGCTTGCTCCCGCTGGGGCGCGAAGCGGCCCTTCCTGCGCCTGAATTACGACTGTTGCACAGCCGAGCGGGAGCAAGCTCCCTCGCCACAGGGTAATCAGTCTGAGCTCTACTGCTTTGACACCGGAGCCGCTGTGCGGCAAAGTGCGCGCCCTCTAATAAAACCCATATTTCAATCTGCTGGCGGCTTACACAGACTGCCGGCCGGACTCTTTTCGCTTGCTCAGAGGTAACGATGATTAATGCAGTAATTGCCGCGGTTGGCGTCATGCTGGTCCTCAGCCTGTCCCGCGTGCATGTGGTGATCGCGCTGATCGTCGGCGCGCTGGTGGGTGGTCTGACCGGCGGCCTGGGCATCGAGGCGACGCTCAAGGCGTTCAACAGCGGCCTGGGCGGCGGCGCGACGGTTGCGTTGTCCTACGCCTTGCTCGGTGCGTTCGCCGTGGCGATTGCCAAGTCTGGCCTGGCCCACGCTTTGGCGGACAAAGCCCTGGCGATGGTTGACCGTCAGCACGCGACCGGCGGCGGTCAGGTCAAGTGGCTGTTGATCGGTTTGCTCTGGGTGGTGGCCATTGCCTCGCAGAACATCCTGCCGATACATATCGCCTTTATCCCGTTGCTGGTACCGCCACTTTTATATGTGCTGACCAAGCTGCAACTGGATCGTCGACTGATCGCCTGCGTCATGACGTTCGGTCTGATCACGCCGTACATGTTCCTGCCGGTGGGCTTCGGCAACATCTTCCTCAATGAAATCCTGCTGGCCAACGTTGCCCGCAGCGGCGTGGACATCAGTGGGGTCAACGTAACCCACGCCATGGGCATTCCGGCCCTGGGCATGGTGGCGGGCCTGTTGATCGCGTTCATCAGCTACCGCAAGAAGCGCGTCTATGACCTGGCGAAAATCGAGCAAGTCGAGCAGGTCGCGGTGCAATACAACCCGTTGAGCCTGATTGTCGCCGGCGTGGCCATCGCCGCGGCGTTCATCATTCAGTTGCTGCTGGACTCGATGATCATCGGCGCGCTGGCCGGGTTCCTGATTTTCTCGGCTTCGGGCATCGTCAAATGGCGTGACACCGACGATCTGTTCACCGAAGGCATGAAGATGATGGCGATGATCGGTTTCATCATGATCGCCGCCTCGGGGTTTGCCGAAGTGATGAAAGCCACCGGCGAGGTGCAAACGCTGGTCGAGTCGTCGGCGTCGTACATCGATCACAGCAAAGGCATCGGTGCATTGTTGATGTTGCTGGTCGGTTTGCTGGTGACCATGGGCATCGGCTCGTCATTCTCCACCGTGCCGATTCTGGCGGCGATCTTTGTGCCGCTGTGCGTGCAACTGGGCTTCAGTCCGTTGGCGATTGTCTGCATCGTTGGAACCGCCGGCGCGTTGGGTGATGCCGGTTCGCCTGCTTCGGACTCGACCCTCGGCCCGACTTCCGGCCTGAACATCGACGGTCAGCACCATCACATCTGGGACACCGTGGTCCCGACGTTCCTGCACTACAACCTGCCATTGCTGGTGTTCGGCTGGGTGGCCGCGATGGTCCTGTAACCCGGTTCCCCCTTGTTGGAGCGAGCTTGCTCGCGATGGCGGTGAAACCGTCAGCATCTAATTCGCTGACAGACCGCCATCGCGAGCAAGCTCGCTCCTACAGGTATAGCCGTCAGGGTCTGTCCCAATACGGCACGTCACCAAAACACTCCACAAAGAAATCGATCACCGTCCTGACCTTCACCGACAAACGCCGGCTGCCCGGCCAAAGCACGGCGATCTGTTGCGGCTCCAGACTGTTGGACACCTGATAATCCTCCAGCACCGGTACCAACGTGCCGTCGCGTACCGCCTCGCCGATCAACCATGACGGAAACATCACCAGCCCCAGGCCTTGCTCGGCGGCTTGGGTCAGTGTGTCGGCGTGGTTACCGGTGATCGGGCCTTTTACCGAATAAGCGGTCCACTCCTGAGCCTGGCGGAAAAACCAGCGCTGCTGACCGGTCGCGCCTTTGTACGCCAGGCAGTGGTGAGCGACGAGTTCGGCGGGATGTTGTGGCGTGCCATGCCGTTTGAGGTACGCGGGACTCGCCGCCACCTGAAAGCGATGAGGGGCCAGAATCCGCGCCTGCATGCTTGAGTCGTGCAACGGACCGATGCGAAACAGCAGGTCAGCGCCTTCCTGCAACGGGTCGACATAGTGATCGGTCTGCTGGATATCCAGCTGCAGTTTCGGGTAGCGCTCGCACAACCGCCCCAGCCACGGGCTCAGGTGCCGTTGACCGAACACCACTGGCGCATTGATGCGCACCAGTCCACTGGGTTCGCTTTGCTGTTCCTGCAACGCCTGTTCGGCTTCCTCCAATTGCACCAGCACCAGGCGCGCATGCTGACCGAGCACGCGCCCCGCTTCGGTGGGTGTGACGGCGCGGGTGTGACGGTAGAGCAATTGCTGGTTCAGGGCCTGCTCCATCAACTGGATTTGCCGGGAGATCGAAGAGGGCGCCAGGCCCTCGCGGCGAGCCACTTCGGAAAAACTGCCATGATCGAGCACCGCGACGAACAGCCGAAGTGCCTTGAATCCCAGTTCATTGAGGCCGCGCATAAGAAGTCCTGCTGTGCGAGTTGCGCAAAAGTGTTGTCAGGATGCTCCCATTTATCGCACAGCTTCGCCAATCGATAATGCGCGCCATTGTTCACTTTCACAGGAATTTTCCATGCAGTCTTCTTCAACCCTGGAGGTGGGTGCGATGCCGGCAACGGCCGTCAGCCCCGGTCTGCGCTTGCTGCTGTTGCCACTGGTGATCCTTGCCGGAATGGGTTTGTCCGTAGAAGCCGGGTTGCTCGGACCATTGGGTGGGCAGGTCGGGCATCTGTGGGCAACGTTGAGCATTTTCGGTGTCGGTTCGGCGATTCTGTTTTTGCTGTTGTTGTTCAGCGGTCCACAACGCGGTCCTGCCTTCAGTCAGTTGCCGCGCTGGCAATTGATCGGCGGATTCCTCGGGCCGATGTACGTGGTGGTGCTGACCCTGGCCACGCCGCATATCGGCATTGCAATGACCATGATCGCCATCCTGTCCGGGCAGGTCGGCAAGAGTGTGTTGATCGACCACTTCGGCTGGTTCGGTGCCACCCGGAAGAAGATCAACGCTGAGCGTTGGTTGGCCTTGCTGCTGATCGTCGCGGCACTTGTCTTGATCGCACGGGGCTGATGATGAATCTGATAATTCTGTTGTCCGTGGTGGTTGCGGCCGGTGCGGTGTTGAGTGTGCAGGCGGCGATCAATGGTCGTCTCGGTGAAACCGTGGGCGTCTTGCGCAGCAGTTTGCTGACCTTTGTGGTGGGCGCCGTGAGCACCGGGTTGCTGGTTCTGTTTTTTGAACCGGCCCATGCGGTAAGCCTGTTGGATGTACCGAAATGGCAACTCGGCGGGGCGCTGTTCGGCGTGGTTTACATGGTGGTGATGGTCGCAGCTGTCCCGCGAGTGGGGGCCGCGGTGGCGACCGTCGCGGTGATCGTCGGGCAGTTGGGGATGGGCATGCTGATCGACCAGTTTGGCTGGCTGGGCAATCCGGCGATCGAGTTATCCAGTAGCCGGCTGCTTGCGATGGTCTGTCTGGGCCTGGCCCTGGTGTTCATGTATCGCAGCAGTGTGCGCCAGGGGTGACTTAGCGCCTTTGCGTCCGACTTCTACACTGGTATTACGGGTCGCATTGTCGAGACCCCGACGACCACCACCCAGAGGAGTCGACTCCATGACTGATGACCGCACCTGCGATTGTCCGAAATGCAACTGCAAGCTCGGCGAGCATCCGATTGTGCGACACGGCAAGCACTATTGCTGTGAAGCCTGCGCCAAGCACCACGAGCACGGTGAAGAATGTGTCCATCAAGGATGCAAGTGTGCCCACTGACCGCCTGAATGAAAGTGGAGCCTGTTCAGGCTCCATTTCCCGATGGTTGCCGGGCGCTAGTTCGCCGAACGCCACTTGACGTTCTCTACCCCGAATTTCTCCGCCATCGGTTTGCTGGTCTTTTGCACCTTCTCACGGCCAAAACGAGGGATTCGCCCCACCCCCGCATCACAACTCGCCCAATGCCAGGCATCCGCGTTGTCCAGTTTATCCAGACGGATAATGAACGACTTGGGTGCGCCATGGAGGGTGTATTCAATGACGAAAAGTTTTGCGCTGTTCATAAAGCCTCTGCTCCTCCCTGTTGTACATAGAAGGATCGTTTGCCACCCGGAAAATTCCTTCGGATTGCCGGGCGGTGGCGGCCGGTTCGTCGCCTCGCTACCATGGCCCTCGCAACGCCACCCGACCTGAGTGACACCGCTGTGCCCGTGCAACCGCTGGCGCGCACCTACCCGCGCGGGTTGTTCATCGAGCCCCATGAGCATGTCTGGGGGCAGCTGCTGTATGCGATGAGCGGCGTGATGTGGGTCGAGACGCCGCACGAGGCATTGGTGGTCCCGCCACAACGGGCCGTCTGGTTGCCGCCCGGCGTTCCCCACGGGATTCGCGTGGTGTCGGACCTGCAAATGCGCAACATCTACCTGCGCCCGTCCCTGGCGGCGACGCTGGATGACAGTGTGCAGGTCATCGAAGTCGGCGGGTTGCTGCGCGAGCTGATCGTCGGCCTGGTGGAGCAGGGCGACGACGGTGCGCCGGAGTATTACGAGGCATTGGTGGGCCTGGCGTTGCTGGAACTCAAGCGAGCGAAACGCTCACAGCTGAAAATCCCGCTGCCGGACGGTTCCGACCGACGGCTGATGAATCTGTGTCAGGCGGTCATGGCCGCGCCTTCGCTGGACATTCCCTTCGAGCAGCACGCAGAAAACGCCGGGGCCAGCGTGCGCACCCTGGCGCGGTTGTTCAAGGACGGTCTGGGCATGGGCTTCGCCGAGTGGCGGCGTCAGGTGCAACTGGTGACGGCGGTGGCCGAGCTGATTCAGGGCGTGCCGGTCAGTGCGATTGCCCGGGCGTTGGGCTATTCGCCGAGCAGCTTCAGCGACATGTTCCGCCGGGAACTGGGGGGCACGCCTTCGCAGTTTGCCTTGGCGCAATGCCACGGCTGAAACGATGCTTTGGCCGATATTCAGAAGCACTTGGCCGATGCTCGCCGACACTGATCTCTAGAATCGGTACATCCCTGTTCGATGGATGTACCCATGAAAGCATTGCAGTTCGATAAAACCGGCGACCTCTCGGCCCTGCGCTACGTTGACGTGGCCACGCCCGTTCCTGGCGCCGATGAAGTGCTGGTCGAGATCAAGGCCGCGGGCCTCAACCCCAGCGATGTGAAGAATGTGCTGGGGCGCTTTCCCTACACCACGCTGCCGCGCATCCCGGGACGTGACTTTGCCGGCGTGGTGGTGGCAGGCCCGCAGGCGTTGATCGGTCAGGAGGTTTGGGGCACCGGGCGGCAGCTGGGCTTTTTTGCCGACGGCACCCATGCGCAGTTCGTCAAATTGCCGGCCAATGGCGTGGCGCTCAAGCCTGTTCACCTGAGTTTCGCCCAGGCCGCCAGCCTCGGCGTGCCTTACACCACGGCATGGGATGCGCTGGAGCGCAGCCTGGTAACGGCCGGGACAACGTTGCTGGTGATCGGTGGCGGGGCGGTCGGCAGTGCCGCGCTGGCGCTGGCCAAGGTGCGGGGCGCCCGGGTGCTGGCAGCGGCGCGACGACCGGAACAGGTCAAGGACTTGCAGGCTCAGGGTTATCAGACGATTCAGTTGGACAAGCCTGAAGACCTCGGCGCGCAGGTCAACGCCGTGTATGCCGGTGGCGCCGAAGTGATTTTCGACACCACCGGTTTCTGGCTGCCTGCATCGGTTGCGGCCCTGGCAACCTTCGGCCGTATTGCGATCATTGCCGCGCCGGTGGACGGTCATGTGCAATTGCCAGCCCTGGGTTTGTATCGCAAGGGCGGCTCGGTGGTCGGGATCAATTCGTTGTTGTATGGCGTGCAGGCCTGCGCGGCGATGCTCGATCAGTTCGGCAAGTTCTTCGATGAGGATTTGTTGCCATTGCCACAAGGGTTGCTGGAGTCGCCATTGGCCGAAGGGCTGGAGCGTTATGCCGAGGTGAATCAGGGACGTGGCGATAAAGTGATCCTGCTGCCCTGACCCGCTCCCA
This sequence comes from Pseudomonas sp. Irchel s3b5, assembly GCF_900187435.1. Taxonomy (NCBI): domain Bacteria; kingdom Pseudomonadati; phylum Pseudomonadota; class Gammaproteobacteria; order Pseudomonadales; family Pseudomonadaceae; genus Pseudomonas; species Pseudomonas sp. Irchel s3b5. Next base: position 2,420 of record NZ_FYDY01000017.1, on the reverse strand, counting down.
CAGGGTCCGTGGTTGCGTAACGCCTTGCGTATGCCTCGCTCTGTTAGAATCGGCCTCATTGACCCCATGAGGCTCCCCTGATGAGCGAACCAATTCGCCTGACCCAATACAGCCACGGCGCTGGATGCGGTTGCAAGATCTCCCCTCAAGTACTGGAAGTGATTCTGGCCGGTAGCGGGGCGCAGAACCTTGATCCGAAGCTCTGGGTCGGCAATGCCTCGCGTGATGACGCGGCGGTGTACGCCATCGATGAAGAACGCGGTGTGGTTTCGACCACCGACTTTTTCATGCCAATCGTCGATGATCCATTCGATTTCGGGCGTATTGCCGCCACCAATGCCATCAGCGACATCTACGCCATGGGCGGCGATCCGTTGATGGCGATTGCGATTCTGGGCTGGCCGGTCAACGTGCTGGCGCCAGAGATTGCCCGGGAAGTAATTCGCGGCGGGCGTTCGGTGTGCGACGCGGCGGGCATTCCGTTGGCGGGTGGGCACTCCATCGACGCGCCGGAGCCGATCTTTGGCCTCGCCGTGACCGGTCTGGTAGAAAAACGCCACATGAAACGCAACGACACGGCCACCGCCGGTTGCTTGCTCTACCTCACCAAACCCTTGGGCATCGGCATCCTCACCACGGCCGAAAAGAAGGGCAAATTGCGCAACAGCGACATTGGCCTGGCCCGTGACTGGATGTGCACCCTGAACAAACCCGGTAGCCGTTTTGGCAAGCTCGACGGCGTGACCGCGATGACCGATGTCACCGGTTTCGGCCTGCTCGGCCACCTGGTGGAAATGGCGGACGGCAGTCAGCTCACCGCGCGTATTGAATATGACCGTGTGCCGCGCCTGCCGGGGGTCGAATACTACCTCGAACAAGGCTGTGTGCCGGGCGGGACACTGCGCAACTTCGACAGCTATGCGAGCAAGCTCGGCCGTCTTCAGGAACTGCACAAACGCGTGCTTTGCGACCCGCAGACCAGCGGTGGCTTGCTGATTGCCGTAACGCCCGAGGGCAACGAGCAATTCCTCGCCGTGGCTGCCGAACTGGGTCTGAACCTGGAACCCATCGGTGAACTGGTCGAGCGACAGAGCAACGCGGTCGAGGTGTTTTGATGTTTGCCGACTGCACCGATTACCGCGACATCTTTCTCAACGACCGGCCGATGATGGACGCCCGTGCGCCGGTCGAATTTTCCAAGGGTTCGTTTCCCGGGGTGGTCAACCTGCCGCTGATGAACGATCACGAGCGGCAACGCATCGGCACCTGCTACAAGCAACACGGTCAGCAGGCGGCCATCGTGCTGGGACATCAGTTGGTGTCTGGCGCCATCAAGGCCGAACGCATCCAGGCCTGGGCCGATTTTGCCCGGGCGCACCCTGACGGCTATTTGTATTGTTTCCGTGGTGGGCTGCGCTCACAGATTGTCCAGCAGTGGCTCAAGGACGAGGCGGGCATCGAGTACCCGCGTGTCGGCGGCGGCTACAAGGCCATGCGCACCTTCCTGCTCGATACGCTGGATCAAGCGATTGCCCAGTGTGATTTCGTCCTGCTGGGCGGCATGACCGGCACCGGCAAGACCGAAGTGCTGACGCAACTGCGCAACGGGCTGGACCTTGAAGGCCACGCCAATCACCGTGGCTCCAGCTTCGGCAAGCGCGCCACCGGGCAACCCTCCAACATCGACTTTGAAAACCGCCTCGCCGTGGACGTGCTGAAAAAACGTGCCCAAGGCATCGAGCAATTCGTGCTGGAAGACGAGAGCCGCGCCGTCGGCAGCTGCGCGCTGCCATTGCCGCTGTTTCAGGGCATGCAGCAGTTTCCGATGGTCTGGCTGGAAGACAGCCTGGAAGGGCGGGTCGAGCGGATCCTGCGCGATTACGTGGTGGACTTGTGCGCGGAGTTCATCGACGTGCATGGCGATCAAGGTTTTGCGCTGTTCGCCGAGCGCTTGCTCGAGAGCCTGAACAATGTGCAGAAACGCCTGGGCGGCGAACGTCACCGGCGGATGCTGATCTTGATGGAAGACGCATTGGCCGAGCAGGGGCGCAGCGGTGCGGTGGATTTGCACCGGGGCTGGATCGAAGGGTTGCTGCGCGAGTACTACGACCCGATGTATGCCTTTCAGCGGGAGAAGAAAGGGTCGCGGATCGAGTTTGCCGGGGAGCGCGGGGCGGTGCTTGAGTATTTGCGGGAGCGGGTCAGCCGGGGGTGTCAGAAATTTTGTGTTCGGGCATAACATGAGTAAGAGGTGCATGTATGCCAACCAAAAAGAAACCCGCGTTGCGAGAACTACCGAAAATCCCGAAAGAGCTGCTCGAGCAATTCACCGATGGACCGATGACCGCTGAAGCCATTGAGGACGCCTCTGCGGCGTTCAAGAAGGCTTTGATCGAGCGAGCCCTCAGTGCTGAGCTTGG